>JBJFHQ010000364.1:0-7161 GCA_051893755.1 Oscillospiraceae bacterium | reverse complement strand
GCGGCAAAATTTGCCGAAAAGACGTGCGTATACGCCTATGTGGACAGGTTCTTAAGCTCCTCAATATCCGACAATGTATTTTTTATAGTCATCCCTCCGATATGTTCAAGTGTTTAAACACATTATAACATATATTTTCCCGTTTGTGTCATTCGTAAAGAAAATCGAGATATATGAACAGCTGCCGCACAGGTGCACGGCAGCCGCTTTTTTCAGCTTTTAGAACCTGTCCACATAGGATATGCGTACGGATTTTCGAGCATAATTTTGTAAGCGCAGTGTTCTGCGCTATAGACAATGCAAAAATGCGCAGGCGGGCTGGCGCCCGGCAAGCATTTTTAACGCAATCTGCGGCAAAATTTGCCGAAAAGACGTGCGTATACGCCTATGTGGACAGGTTCTCATAGATCAGAAATGCTTTTTCTTCTCTCTTCCCTCGCTGTCGGTGGAGAAGTATATTGCCACATTCTTGCTGGTGCCGAGGATAAACAGCGCCAGTCCGCTGAAGACAATGGGAATGGTAAATCCCACCACAAGGCGGTTAAAGCTTTCCATCTGTGAATCCTTCTGCATCAAAACAGTCAGCGCAAGTCCCGGTCCTGCCAGTATCAGCGTATTCACCGCAAGATAGATAACGGCTGCTATCCTGGTACCTCTTGCTCTGATCATCATCAGCAGCGCGGCGATTATAGTTCCCGCAGCCAGATAGGTATAGGCTTCATTGTAGTCGTGAAGTCCCAGATATGTAGATGCTGCGCAGGCAAGTGTAAGGAGCATTGCTCCGATAGTGATAAGCAGTCCCTTTTTTGCCTTTTTCAGGCGATTTTCCGTCATAAGCTTTTCCTGGAGAAAATCCCCTGTTTTCTTGTTGAAGTTTTCGGGTCTGCGGTATATCTCCTCGTGCATTCTGTCTTTGATCGCTTTCTTTTCCCTGTCATTGAGGGTATCCTTGCGGTAAAGCTCGTCGCTGTCAGCCTTTTCCCTTACGGTCACATAATCGGAGCTCAGGTCGTCAAGCACAGGCTTTTCGGTCATTTCCATTGACATATCGTCCATCATGACCATTTTTTTCAGAGCCTTTGCCGCGTCGTCCTCGGGGGTGCTTATATAGCTGACCTTGCTGTCCATCTCATCGAGTATAAGTCCGCTGGTATCAACGGAATCAAGGTCGGAGCTGTAGTCCTCTTCCTCGGGCACATCATCGGATACATGATCTGCGGATGGATTTTCAGCTTCGTAAGCAGTCTCCTTCTTTTCCTCCGAAGCAGCCTCATATCGGCTGAAGGGATCGTTTTCCTCAGCGCGGTTTATCCTTTCAAGAGCGGATTCCGCCGCAGCCATTGCCCTGTCAACGGACTCCTCGCCGGAAATGCGTATCTCCGACAGATTATCTGCGCCGTGCTTTGGGACCACAACGGGACCGTCGCCGTCGGGTGCGGACAGGATATCGTCTATGGTATGTACATGAGGTTTCTGTGCTTCCCCTTCTTCGGCAGGAAAAGCCCCCCCGCTCAGGTCTGCAGTTCTTTTCGGAGTTTTGATCTCAGGCAGAGGAGGAAGCTCAAAATCAAATTCGTCCATATCCGCTGTTTTCTTTATTTCTGCCATTAGCTATCTCATACCTTTCAGAATATATCACTTAAACGTTTAAACTCAATTAATCGGAAAACTCTAAAAGCAGCGGAAGGAGCATATCCTCCCGTGCTTTTAGAGGCTCCCGTCATTATCGCAGTTATATTTTTACTGGTCAGAAACGGAGATAGTGTCGGGGAAAACATTCGCCGAATTGTCCTGAAGGAATGTCGTATTAACAAAGCCCTTGATGACTGCTCCGTCGAGGACGGTGATCGTAGAAGCGGTTATATCGCCGATAACTACGGAATCCGACTTGAATTCCGCCTTGCCCGTAACATCGACAGTTCCCTTGATACGTCCGTTCATATCGAGATACTGGGTATTCACATCGCCGAGAAGCACGCTGTCCCTGTCCATTCTGAGCTGACCCTTGGAGCTGACGCTGCCCTGCACCGCAGAGCCTGCCATAACAGCGTTGTTGCACTCGATATCTCCGACCACCTTGCCCGTAACGCTGACATCCTTGGTGATCCTGATATCTCCCTGAACGCTTCCGTCTATCCTCACATTGGCAAAGCCTGTAACGGTACCGCCCGAGATCACGATATTCTTGGAGATAACGGTAGTCTCCTCGTTATCGGAATACTGTCTTTCGGGAGGAGCGACTGTTCTCGGCTGGGGAGGAGGAGTGATCTTCGGCGCAGGATTCTGCGGTCTTGCAGCAAAGCTGAAGGGATCCTTATCCTCCTGATATGCAGCGGAAAAATCCGTGGAATAATTGCTCGAATCCGATGTTTTGGGCGCAGCCGACGAAGAAGGATATCCCGATGCTGCGGAGGAAGAGACCTGCTCTGCCGCTTCGGGCGCATATCCCGTAGACTCATATGACTGTCCCGCAGGAGCCGTCTCGCCGTAAGAAGCGGAACGTTCGGGCACTGCAGCTGCCGCAGGCGCTTCGTTCACAGGAGCCGCAGCAGGCTCGGCGCCCTGAGGAGCCGCACCCTGATTCTGACCGAGATAGCCGTCAAGACTGCTGCTCTTTTTTGATTCCTCAGACAGATTTTTGCCTACAAAGCCATCCTTTTTAAGAATTTCCTTTACTGCCTGATTAAAATTATCCTTAAGGCTCATTTTTCAATTCCGCTGCCGAAAAGCTCCGACGGCAGCGCTCCTTTCTGTAGATTTATGGTAGCATGTTCATAAAATCAAATTGTAACAAAGGTATATCCGTCATTTTTAAGAAAAGCAATGATATCCTGTGCGGTGATGACCGAATAATATCCTCCGTCAAGGCGGATGACCGCGCCGCTGTCTGAAGCCTCAACGCTGTCCTGCGCCGCACGGTAGACCTCCGACCACGAATCGCCCGAGATACATTCGCCGCCGAAGCGGACAAAGCCCCGTCTGTCAAGCTCCTTTGCGAGATCCTCGGATATCCCGTCGCAGATATATGCGCAGGGAGCATTTCCCGTCACAGAGCTTATACGCTCGTATGCTCTGTTCATTTCCTCAAGAGAGCCTTCTCCCGAAAGAGCGATGCCCACAGTGCAGCCATTTTCCGCAAGTGAGGCAAGCTGTCTGTCGGAAAGTCCCTGTGCCTCCTCACAGGTAAGGAAGAACACCGCAGAGGTATTTTCCTCACCGAGGATATAGAATATATCGCTGAGATAATCGGGAACAATGCTTTCGAAGGTCAGGCATACAGTACCCTCCGCAGCTGATGCTGTCTGAGAGGCTCCTGCATAAAGCTGAGGATAATCGTCTGCGGGAACAACCACCGGAACTGGCGTATCCTCTGCGGGAGCATCGGTATGGATAGACTGTGCGGTCGCCTTTTCAGCCTCCTCGGAAATAAGCCTGTCAAGATACTCGCTGTCGTTTTCGGAGATATAGTCGATGAGGTCCTTTGAGGATATACCCAATACCGAAAGCGCATCGTATATCTCATCAACGGTGGCTCCGTCGGGAATATTTACTCCTTTTTTATCATCGTCCTCAGGTACAGCTTCGTCGGGAGCGTCCGTATTGGCTGCCTCTGTCTCTTTTTCAACATCGTCATCGGTATCGGCATCGGGAAGCTCGTCCTGCCCGTCATTTCCGGTCATGCTTTCCTCTGCTGCCGAAGGAGAGCCTTCCTCCGCGGCGTTCGACATAGCGTCGGCAGTTTTGGGAAGCTTGTCCGACACGCGGATAGATTCCGACGAAGCCTTTATTCCGAAGATCATCGAAAAAGACGCGGCGAAGATAACAACACTGATAACAGTCGATATGATCAGATGCTTAAAAAATTCAACGCTGCCGAATTTCATATCGGAAAAGATCCTTTCATTTTATTTGATCGGGTTAATTGCGCGAAAGTATAGTTGTAACATAATACTCCTTTATAATAATACACCTTTTTTTTCGGTTTGTCAATATCCCGCGCGACAATTATGTATATATTTTTGCCGTTTTTTCTCGCAATAATCCCGAATCCGATGAATTTTTTTGCGAGAAATCGAAGATATCCGCATTTTTCCTATATTTTTTAAAAAAATCAGCATTTTGTTGTTGCTATTTTCTAAAAAATATGATATAATGGTTATATACTGTAAATATGAGCAAAATCTCTGTCCCGGACGGGACGGCAGCTTTGCAGCTTATCTGCGGATAACATCATGACAGTATTTCTGTGCGCGGCAACCGCGCTTTACATATGAACAAGTTCTAAGAAAGGGCACTGAATATATGAACAAGGTGAAAATCAACATCTGCGGCATCAATTACAGCGTTACTACCGATAACGACGCCGACTTCGTCATGGATATCTCTTCCAGGCTTGACAGGGAGATAAAGGGGATACTTAAAAAATATCCATCGCTCGGCATCCAGTCAGCCGCCGTTTTCTGCGCGCTGCAGGCATACGAGGAAAGAAAAAAATCCGAGGACAGCCTCGATAATCTCAGAAAACAGCTCAAGGATTACATGGACGAGGCGGGTAAGCTCCGCGATGCACGCGACAGCGCCGTTATGGAGGCGGACAAGCTCCGCGAAAAGCTCTCCGAACAGAATATCACCTCCGACGAGGACGGCGAGTTCTACGAGGAGGACGCCGAACAGCTGGTGCTGGAAAACACCGTAACTCCCGCAGTAACTATCCCTGTTGAGGAAAAGCCTGCACGCGACGCGGCTCCTCCCAGACCCAACAGAGCTGCAAGAAGGAGCAAGTCAAAGTGAATCACCACCGCATAACAGAGCTTCTCGCTCCCGCAGGCGGCCCCGAAAGCGTCACAGCTGCCGTGCTCTGCGGCGCAGATGCTATATATATCGGCGGCGAAAGGTTCTCCGCCCGGGCAAATGCACGGAATTTCACCGACGACGAGATAAAAGAGGCTGTGAAATACTGTCATCTGCACGGCGTGAAGGTCCAGCGGGCAATGAACGTCATGATATTCGACAGCGAGACCGACGAGCTTGCAAGAGCTGCCGAATTTTCCGCGAAATGCGGGATAGATGCTCTCATAGTACAGGACTGGGGCGCTGCACGGATAATAAGGTCCGTTGTCCCCGATATGCCGATACACGCCTCCACTCAGATGACTGTCCACACAGCCAAAGGTGCCGAGGAAGCCGCTAAAATGGGCTTTTCCAGAGTGGTGCTCTCCCGTGAGCTGCCGCTGGACGTTATCAGGGAGATATGCAGCACAGGCATCGAGACCGAGGTATTCGTCCACGGAGCACTCTGCATGTGCGTTTCGGGACAGTGCTACATGAGCGCTGCCATAGGCTCGCGAAGCGCCAACCGCGGACAGTGCGCACAAGCATGCCGTCTGCCCTTCAATGCGCTTGACGACGGCTCCGAGCGGCATGACCTGTCGCTGAAGGACCTTTCCTATATAGAAAATATTGCTGCTCTCGCCGAAGCGGGAGTGTCCTCCTTCAAGATAGAGGGCCGCATGAAGCGGGCTGAATACGTTGCTGCCGCAGTCACTGCATGCAGGGCTGCGCTGGACGGAAAAGAGCCCGACATGGACACGCTCCGCGCCGTTTTTTCAAGAAGCGGCTTTACCGACGGCTATCTTGAGGGAAAAACAGGACGCGAAATGTTCGGCTGCCGCCGCAAGGACGACGTTACTGCCGCCGCAGAGGTGCTGCCCGAGCTAAAGGAGCTTTACCGCTCCGAGCAGCCTGTATATGAGCTTGATATGAAGCTGTCCGTATCAGAAGGCGTGCCCGCCGTTCTGCACGCAGAATGTGAGGGCTTAGCTGCCGAGGTATCGGGAGATATCCCCGAAGCTGCGGTGAATCGTCCTCTGACAGAAGAATACGCCGAAAAGCAGCTGTCAAAGCTGGGCGGGACAGTTTACCGTTTCGGAAGCTTTTCCGCCGATATCGGAGAGGGGCTCATACTTCCCTGCTCTGCGCTGAACAGGCTGCGCAGAGACGCAGTTTCCGAGCTGGACAGACTCATAACAGAGAAAAACACGCCTCATTATGCCGTATATCCCGACTATTACGAGGATTTCGGGGATATCTACTCTCCCCGCGGCAAGGCAAAAACGAGGCTCCATATAAAGCACCGCTCTCAGCTTGACGCTGCTCTGGAGCTGGCAGACTATGTTATTATGCCCGCAGAAGAGGCTCCCGACAAGGCAGACGATAAGCTCATCATCGAGCTGCCCTGCTTTACCCTTGACGAAAAATTCAGCACCGTTCTCCTTGACAGACTGGCGGAAAAGGGGTATAATAAGCTTTACTGCAGCAATATCGCTCACATCGCTCTTGGACGGGAACGGGGCTTCGAGCTTTTCGGCGGATTCCGCCTGAACTGCGCGAATACCTACTCCATAGCCCAGCTTGCCGATATGGGGCTTAAGGGCGTGACCGCTTCCCTTGAAATGAAGCTTCACGATATCTCCGCTCTGGGCAATATGCTGGAGATAAGCGTTATCGTGTACGGGAATATCCCCGTGATGCTCACGAGAAACTGCCCCGTAAGACAGGCGGCAGGCTGCAAAGGCTGCACAGGACATATCACCGACCGCACAGGCAGGAGCTTTAAGGTCTCCTGCGACAAAAAGCGGAGGGAATATTCCGAAGTTTATAACTGCGACACGCTCTATATGGCAGACAGGCTCGGAGAAATAAACGGAGCGGACTGCTTCGACTATCTTTTTACCGACGAGTCTGCCGATGAAATAAAAAGAATAATGGCCCGCTGCCGTAACGGAGAAGCTCCGAAAAACGGCTTTACAAGAGGGCTGTATTACAGAGGGGTGCTCTGAATACGCATTTTGTATCAGACATGACCGACATCACGAAACGAAAGGGGGATAAGGGTGTATTATACAGTTTTATTTATCATATATACCGTAGGATTTCTGATATCCTGCGCCTGCGTTGCCGCGGTCATGGGTCAGAAAAACTCGGAACAGCAGAAGATCATGTCGGGAATGACCTTCTTTATCGCTGTGATGTGGCTTGGAAGCTGGCTGGGCATACAAAGTCAGACATTCGGCGAAATGAATATCTGCACCAAGATCACATTTACGGGGAGCTGTCATGTTTTTCTGTTCCAGCTTATGCTGATGTTCAGCTACTGCCGTG
>JBJFHQ010000363.1:0-7169 GCA_051893755.1 Oscillospiraceae bacterium | reverse complement strand
AACTTTAAAGGAGCTGGACCGCTGTCTTAACAGATTTTACAAAAACATTGTGCTTATCATGATGAACGGCATGGGAAAGGATATCCTGAACAATACCCTTGAAAAGGGCTCCTTTCTCCGCAGCAGATACATATGCTCTCTTACGTCGGTATTTCCTGCGGCAAGGACCGCTTCCTACATCAGCATGCTGACGGGACTTTCTCCCAATGAGCACGGCTGGCTGGGACATAATCTTTTCTTCAAGGAATTCTGCCGCACAGTAAGCGTTTTCCGCAACTATGATTCCTACAGCCGCCAGTCGGTGGCTCAGCCAAATGTGGCACAGTTCATCATGCCCCACGAGAGCATTTTCTCCGATATAAAAAAGTCGGTCATTGCAAATGTTCAGCCCTTTTCGATATCACAGTCGCCCTATCCTATCCCCGAAAACGGGAACTACCACAAGACGGCGGATACTCAGAAAAAGCTGTTCGAGCTCATCTCGCTCATCTGCGAGACAAAGCAGCATACCTTTACCTTCGTTCAGTGGAACGAGATCGCCGAACAGGCAAGACTTCACGGCTGCTTCTCCGACGAGGTTTACGGCTGTCTGTCCGAATTTAACGCAAACCTTGAACAGGCATGCGAAAAGCTCACAGATACGCTCTTTATCGTCTCGGCAGGACACGGAATGACCGATATTTCCGAGGAGATACCCGTCAATCTGAACCGAAATATCATGGACTGCCTTATCATGCCGCCCGATATGGAGGGCAGGGCAATGGGCTTCTTCACAAAGCAGGACAGACGAGGCGAGTTCTATCGGCTGTTTACAGACCTGTACGGCGACAGCTTCACCCTTATCCCCGGGCAGGAAGTGATCCGCAAGGGGATATACGGCAAGGGAGTTACTCACCCGAAGGTCAGCGATTTTACCGGCGATTACGTTGCCTGCGGCATCTCCGACAAGACACTGCGGTTCAGGGCGCTCAACGAAAAGCCCCGCACCGCTCCCATGGCTGCCTGCGGAGGTCTTACCGACGAGGAAATGATAGTTCCGCTCATTACCGTTGCTACAAGGAAAACTCTGGAATATCGTCCGCCGATGCTGGGCGATGTCACCCCGAATATAAAATTTTTCTGATGTAAAGGAGCGATACCTTTGCTTGAAACAAGCGAAATGAATTTTGAAAGCTCCGAGGAACGGATAGTTTCTCCCGAGCTTACGTCCATGGAAGCCGAGGGCTTCGAGTATTCCCTTCGTCCTCAGAGCCTTTCCGAATACATCGGTCAGGATAAGGTCAAGGAAAATATGAGGATATACATTCAGGCTGCCAAGAACAGGGGAGAGCCTCTCGATCATGTTCTGCTATACGGCCCTCCCGGACTGGGAAAAACTACCCTTTCCGCCATTATTGCCAAGGAAATGGGCGTAAATATCCGCATAACCAGCGGCCCCGCCATCGAAAAGCCCGGCGACCTTGCCGCACTGCTCACGAATCTTAACGAAAACGATGTGCTGTTCATAGACGAGATACACCGTATGTCACGGGCTATCGAAGAGATACTCTATCCCGCAATGGAGGATTTCGCACTGGATATCATCATCGGAAAGGGCCCCTCTGCGCGGTCTCTGCGGGTGGATCTCAACAAGTTCACCCTTATCGGCGCGACCACACGCTCGGGTCAGCTTTCCGCTCCGCTGCGTGACCGATTCGGCGTTGTTCAGCGGCTGGAGTTGTACTCCTTTGAGCAGCTGGGCGAGATAATACTCCGCTCGGCGACTATCCTCGGCGTTGCCTGCGACAAGGACGGCGCTGCGGAAATTGCTAAGCGTTCAAGAGGTACTCCACGAATCGCTAACCGCCTGCTCAAGCGGGTACGCGATTTTGCCGAGGTCATCGGCGACGGCAGGATAACCGGTGATATCGCCGCCATTGCCCTCGACAGAATGGAGATAGACAGCTTGGGGCTTGACAGTCTCGACAAGCGGATGCTGGAAATGATGATAAAGGGCTACTCGGGAGGTCCTGTGGGACTGGAAACTCTTGCGGCTGCTATCGGCGAGGAATCCGTTACGCTGGAGGACGTCTGCGAGCCCTATCTTATGCAGCTGGGATTTATCTCACGTACTCCGAGAGGACGCTGCGCGACGGCTCTTGCTTACGAGCATATGGGCTATCCGCTGCCCGAAAAGATAGCTAAGTCCACCGACGACCCCAAGCAGCAGAGCTTGTTTGAACAGAACTGACATATTTTAATATAGTATAGATTGGAGATAATTATGGGAAGATTATTCGGAACAGACGGCGCAAGAGGCGTCGCAATAACTGAACTGACCTGCGAGCTCGCCATGCAGATAGGCAGAGCCGCAGCTATGGTACTTACACAGAAAAGCAAGCATAAGGCTAAGATCGTTATAGGAAAGGATACGAGAATTTCCTCGGACGTTCTGGAATCCGCCCTCACCGCGGGCATACTGTCCATAGGAGCGGATGCCGTTCTTCTGGGCGTTGTGCCCACTCCGGCAGTGGCGTATCTCGTCAAGGAGCGTGGCGCCGACGCTGGCGTTATGATATCCGCCTCCCACAACAGCATGGAATTTAACGGCATCAAGCTGTTCTCGGGCACGGGCTACAAGCTCTCCGACGAGATCGAAGAGGAGATCGAGGCTCTCGTTCTGGACACTCCCGAAAAGATATCCGCTGCGGTAACAGGCGGCGCAAATGTGGGCAGATTATCCGTGGACGTAAACGCCTGCGAGGACTACTGCAGGCACATCTTATCCACAGTGAACAACGACCTTGGCGGAATGAGGATAGCTATCGACTGCGCAAACGGCTCAGCAAGCGCTACCGCTGAACGCATTTTCAGCCGCAGGGGAGCACAGGTCATCATGCTCAGTTCTTCCCCCGACGGAACAAACATCAACGAGAACTGCGGCTCCACTCACATGGACTATCTTTCCGCATTCGTAAAGGAGAACCGCTGTCAGGTGGGTATCGCCTTTGACGGCGACGCGGACCGCTGTCTTGCTGTGGACGAAAACGGCGCTCTCGTGGACGGTGATAAGCTCATCGCAATTTTTGCAAAGGATATGGCGGAAAGAGACGCTCTCAGCGGAAATACTGCCGTAGTTTCGGTCATGACCAACATCGGCTTCTCACAGTTTGCCAAGGAGAACGGCATCAACGTCGTTACCACAAAGGTAGGCGACCGCTACATACTCGAAAGAATGGTAAAGGACGGCTACTCCATAGGCGGCGAACAGTCAGGACACATCATCTTCCGCGACTACGCCACTACAGGAGACGGTCAGCTCACCGCCGTTCAGCTGCTGTCTATCATGCGCAGGACGGGGAAGCGCTTATCAGAGCTTGCCTCCGTTATGGAGAGATTCCCGCAGGTGATGATAAACGTGAAAATTCAGCCCAAATGGAAGGAAGCCTGGAAGAATATCGACGAGATAGGCGATATGATATCCCTTTATCAGAAAAAGCTTGCTTCAAGCGGAAGGATACTCGTCCGTGAAAGCGGAACTGAGCCACTTATCCGCGTGATGATAGAGGGCAAGCGCTTCGATATCATAAACGATATGGCGGTGGCTATCGCAGACAAGATCCGCGAATGCTGCCCTTTTGACGAGAATGTATAAATCTGAAAGGAATGGTCGTATAAATGAGAGCTGCCGACAAATGGAAGGACTATCGTCTGGAGGACTGCACCTGCTCCGAAAAGCTTGAAAAATGGAAGGATATCGTTCTTATCCGTCCCGACCCGCAGGTCATCTGGAAGACCGAACGGCATAGTTCCTTGTGGAACAATGCTCACGGTCACTATCACCGCTCCGACAAGGGCGGCGGTCAGTGGGATTTCAAACGAAAAATTCCCGAATCATGGAATATATGCTACGATATGGAGATAGGGGAAAGGCTCACCTTCAATATCCGACCCACAGGCTTCAAGCATACGGGACTTTTCCCCGAGCAGGCGGTCAACTGGGACTATATGGGAAACCTTATCAAGAACTCGGGACGTAAGATAAGCGTGCTCAATCTGTTCGCTTATACGGGCGGAGCTACTCTTGCGTGCTCCGCTGCGGGAGCGGAGGTCTGCCATGTGGACGCCTCCAAGGGAATGGTCTCATGGGCGAGGGACAACGCCGCTGCCAGCGGTCTGTCCGACAATCCCATACGCTGGATAGTGGACGACTGCGAGAAATTCGTTGCCCGTGAGATAAAGCGGGGCAGACGTTACGACGCGGTCATCATGGACCCGCCCTCCTACGGAAGAGGTCCCAATCAGGAGGTCTGGAAGCTGGAGGACTGCATTTACGACCTTGTTAAGCTCTGCTCGCAGGTGCTCAGCGATGACCCGCTGTTTTTCCTGCTGAACAGCTACACTACGGGACTTTCTCCCTCGGTCATGTCCTATATACTGGGAGAGACTCTCATTGAACGCTTCGGCGGCACTGTTTCCGCCGATGAGATAGGACTGCCCGTTGTGTCCAGCGGATTCGTTCTTCCCTGCGGCTCAACGGCGGTATGGCACAGATAAGGAGGCTATCGTATGAACAAGAACAACATCAAGGGCATCGCTGCTGTGGTTTCGGGTATAGGAGCTTTTATCTGCTCGCTGATATCCGCGTCCGATTTTTTGGATACCGAAAAAAGCACTGAAACAGCTTCTGTAAAAAAGCGGGGCGACGGCTATTCCGCCGTGTTCATCAGCGGCAGCAAGGACAGCAGGAAATGGATATTCTCCGCAGCCGCAGCCTTTCTTCTTGCCATAACCGGTACCTTATACACCGTTATGTACTACGAGGGCAGAAAAAACAGGACAGAAAGGGACTGATATATGGAAAATATTATCACTGCCGAGCATGTGGATTTTCACTATTCCAATGACTACGACGAGGAACGTACCGAGCCTGTTCAGGTATTAAAGGACCTTTCCCTCGGTATAAAAAAGGGAGAATTTCTTGCAATACTCGGACACAACGGCTGCGGAAAATCCACCATTGCAAAGCATTTCAACGCAATTCTTCTGCCCTGCGGCGGAAAGGTCTATACAGCAGGCTTTGACACCTCCGATGAGGAGCACCTGTTCGATATACGAAATCATGTGGGCATGGTCTTTCAGAATCCCGATAATCAGCTTGTTGCAACTATCGTCGAGGAGGACGTGGCATTTGCTCTGGAAAATATGGGAGTGGACCCCTCCGAAATGCGTGAGCGGGTGGACAGCGCCCTCAGATCGGTGGGCATGTACGAGTACAGAGAACACTCTCCCCACCAGCTTTCTGGCGGTCAGAAGCAGAGGATAGCCATTGCGGGCATCATCGCAATGCGTCCGGACTGTATCGTCCTCGACGAGCCCACTGCCATGCTTGACCCGAAGGGCAGACGGGAGGTAATAAGTACTGTCCGTGAGCTGAACAAAAAATATGGCATAACCATCGTCCTTATCACTCACTACATGGACGAAGCGGCTCAGGCAGACAGAGTGGTCGTCATGGACGGCGGGAAGATAATCATGGACGACGTTCCCTCCGAGGTATTCTCCCATGTGGAGCAAATGAAGTCACTCGGACTGGACGTGCCCCAGGTCACAGAGCTTATGTACAGGCTCAGCGAGCTTGGCATTGAAGGAGATACTCACATCATCGACGAGGACGGCTGCGCAGAAGCGCTTATGGAAATCCTGTCGTAAGAGGTACGCCCTATCCGCGATATGGCATAGTCTAACCGCAGGAGCACAGGGCAAAAAGGAGTTATTATGGAGCCAATCATCAAAACGGAAAAACTGACATACACCTACAGCGTGGGCACTCCCTTTGAAAAGACCGCTGTAAAGAATGTCGATCTGGAGATCGAGTCGGGTGAGCTGATAGGGATAATAGGACACACAGGCTCTGGTAAATCAACGCTTATTCAGCATTTCAACGGACTTATCAAGCCTACGTCGGGCAAAATATACATCGACGGTCAGGATATCTGGGACGAGAAAAGCTGCAATATCAGAGATATCCGCTTCAAGGTGGGACTGGTGTTCCAGTACCCCGAATATCAGATATTCGAGGAGACCGTCTACAAGGACATAGCCTTCGGACCGAAAAATATGGGACTGGACGAAAAGGAGATAGGCCGCAGAGTCCGCGAAACGGCGGAGATAGTCGGTCTTTCCGAGGAGACCCTGAGCAAATCTCCCTTTGAGCTTTCGGGCGGTCAGAAGCGCAGAGTTGCCATTGCGGGCGTTATGGCAATGGAGCCGAAGGTGCTTATCCTGGACGAGCCTACCGCGGGACTTGACCCCAGAGGCCGCGACCTTATCATGAGCCGTATCAAGGAATTTCACAGGCGCACGGGTGCTACCGTGCTGCTGGTGTCCCACAGCATGGAGGACGTGGCAAAGTTCGCTTCAAGGATAATCGTTATGAACAGATCGGAGCTTTTCTGCTGCGATGAGACCCCCGAAATATTCAAAAAAGCCGACGAGATATCCGCCATGGGACTTGCTGTTCCGCAGATAACACGGGTATTCATGAAGCTTCGCCAGTCGGGGATTGATATACGCACCGACGTTTATACCCTTGATTTTGCGATAAAGACTCTGCGTGAGTATATGCTCGCTCACGGAAAGGAGGTCCCACATGCTGAGTGATATCACTATCGGACAATATTTCCCGGGAAAATCCGCGGTACACCGTCTTGACCCAAGATTTAAAATAATCATTACTGCCATATTTATAGTTATGCTGTTCTCGGCGGATACCTTTGCGGGACTTGCTATAGGGCTGATATTCATGTGCATATCCTACGGGATATCGAAAATTCCCGGCAAGCTTATCGCAAAATCATTGAAACCGATCATTCCGATAATCATTCTGACTTCTGTACTGAATCTGTTTTTCATCGGCGGCGCATCGGTGTTCCACATCTGGAAAATAAACATCACCGACGAGGGACTGCGCACTGCGGCATTTATGGTGATACGCATAGCTGCGCTTATCGCCGGATCGTCGCTGCTGACCTATACCACATCGCCTATCGTTCTTACAGACGCTGTGGAGCAGCTTATGGCTCCTTTGAAAAAGCTGCATTTTCCCGTCCACGTGCTTGCTATGATGATGACCATTGCTCTGCGTTTTATCCCCCCACTTATCGAGGAGACCGACAAGATAATGGCTG
>JBJFHQ010000362.1:0-1537 GCA_051893755.1 Oscillospiraceae bacterium | reverse complement strand
CAACAAAATTATGCTCGAAAATCCGCACGCATATCCTATGTGGACAGGTTCTAAGGAAAAATTCAGAAAATGTCAGGGTATCATGACCGCTCTGGGCGATGAAACCAGACAGTATCTGCTTTTTGCTATGCTGGGCGGAGAGTGCGGCGGAAGCAGAGTCGTCGATATTGCCAAAAGGACTAATCTTTTCCGTCCTGCGGTCTCGCATCATATGCAGATACTGAAAAATGCGGGTATAGTCAGAGCGCGCAGAGAGGGGACATATATCTATTACTATCTTGACCCCGATATGCGGGATATCGACAATATGTCGGAGCTTTTTGCCGATATTAAGCGGATAGCAGAAAATCTGCCTGACAGAAGCGGCGAGGAATAACGGAGGTATTATTATGACGACAGACGAAGCAATAAGAGCACGCCATGCAGTGCGTTCATACACCGATAAGAAGCTTGATAAGGATATCCTTGATAAGCTGTCTGAGCGCATCGCCGAGTGCAACAGGGAGAGCGGACTGCATATTCAGATCGTAAGCGGCGAGCCTAAGGCATTTGACGGCTTTATGGCTCATTACGGCAAGTTCAGCGGAGTGGAAAACTATATTGCGCTCATAGGGAAAAGATCTCCCGAGCTGGAGGAAAAATGCGGATATTACGGCGAAAGGCTTGCTGTATATGCACAGACTCTGGGACTTAATTCCTGCTGGGTGGCAATGTCTTACAGCAAGGTCAAGGGCGCTTATGATATCGGAGAGGGCGAGAAGCTGCTTATGGTCATCTCCCTGGGGTACGGAAAAACACAGGGAGTACAGCATAAGTCCAGATCGGCAGAACAGGTCAGCAATATTTCAGCCGATTCTCCCGAATGGTTTAAAAAGGGCGTGGAATATGCGCTGCTGGCACCTACGGCTATGAATCAGCAGAAGTTTTTTCTCACACTTAACGGCGACAGGGTATCTGTAAAGGCAGGCACAGGATTTTATACCAAGACCGATATGGGGATAGTAAAGTATCACTTTGAGGTCGGCGCCGGTACAGCGAATTTCCGCTGGGAATAACATTTTGAAAATCGACCGCTTCGGCGGTCCTTTTTTATGACATTTTTCGAATAATTCAAAAAATCTTGACTTATTCAAAAATATGTGATATTATAGAGAAAAGGATTTTCGCAAAGGGGAATTTATATGGACGGGAATTTTATGCAGGAATTTCTCGCAGGAAGAAGCTTTTGTGCATACGAATATTTCGGAGTTCACCGCACAGCGCAAAACGGCACAGAGGGCTATGTTTTCAGAGTATATGCTCCTAACGCCGCCCGCGTGGAGCTTATGGGAGAATTTTCAAACTGGATAAGATTTGACATGAACAGAGACAGATACGGCGTGTATTCCGTGTTCTGCGCGGACGCCCTTCCGGGACACATTTATAAATATGTTATCACCGACAAACGGGGACGCTCGGTGGAAAAATCCGACCCTTACGGCGTTTATATGGAAACTCCTCCCGCAAGCGGCTCTGTGGTGTACGATATCGACGGGTA
>JBJFHQ010000361.1:0-1537 GCA_051893755.1 Oscillospiraceae bacterium | reverse complement strand
CGAAAAGACGTGCGCATACGCTTGTGAAGACAGGTTCTAATATACCGTAAATGATAAAATCCCCGATTTCCTATTGAAATCCGGGGATTTTTGTGTTATAATGGTAAAAATGATATTTTCACGAAAGGACAGATCATCATGAAAGAATTGAATCCGAATGCAAAGATAGAGACCAAGTGCCTTCATGCAGGCTATACTCCCAAAAACGGCGAGCCCAGAGTAGTGCCTATCGTGCAGAGCACTACATATGTATATGACTCTACCGACGACGTGGCAGCCGTGTTCGACGACCCTACCAAGAGCCTTATCTACTCCCGCTTTGAGAATCCCACCACCGACGCGGTCGAAAAGAAAATTGCCGCTCTCGAGGGCGGTGTGGCTGCAATGTGCACCTCCAGCGGACAGGCAGCGTCTCTGCTGTCCATACTGAACATCTGCGAGGCGGGGGACAGCTTTATCGCTTCCTCGTCCATTTACGGCGGAACTATCAACCTTTTTGCAGTGACCCTCAAAAGAATGGGCATAGAGTGCATATGGGTGAGCGTGGACGCCACCGAGGAAGAGCTTAACGCCGCATTCAAGCCCAATACAAAGGCTGTGTTCGGCGAGACTATCGCAAATCCTGCGCTGACCGTGCTGGACATCGAAAAGTGGGCTAAGGCTGCTCATGCACACGGAGTTCCTCTTATCGTGGACAATACCTTTGCAACGCCCATACTCTGCCGTCCTATGGAATGGGGTGCGGATATCGTTATCCATTCCACCTCAAAGTATATGGACGGACATGCAGTGCAGGTGGGCGGAGTTATCGTTGACAGCGGAAAATTCGACTGGACAAACGGAAAATTCCCCTGCATGACCGAGCCCGACGAAAGCTATCACGGTATCGTTTATACAAAGCAGTACGCCTTCGCCCCATACATCGTCAAGGCGAGAATGCAGCTCATGCGTGATTTCGGCTGCTATCCTGCGGCAAACAGCTCCTTCCTTTTAAACCTCGGACTGGAGACCCTCCCCGTGAGAATGAGACAGTACTGCAAAAATGCAATGGCTGTGGCAGAGTTTATAGAGAGCAGCGACAAGGTGCAGTCGGTCACATATCCTTCGCTGCCCGGCAATAAGTACAAGGCACTTGCGGACAAGTATCTTCCCGAGGGCGCAAGCGGCGTTATCTCCATATCCATAAAGGGCGGACGTGATAACGCAGTCAGGTTCATGGACAGCTTAAAGCTTGCCTCCAACGAGGTACATGTTGCCGATATCAGGACCTGCGTCCTTCACCCCGCTTCGGCTACACACCGCCAGCTTACCGACGAGCAGCTTGCGGCAGCAGGCATCGACGGCGGACTTATCCGTCTTTCGGTAGGACTTGAAAACGTTGAGGACATCATTGCCGATGTAAAGCAGGCGCTGGATAATATATAAGAACCTGTCTTCACAAGATATGTGTGCGGATTTTCGAGCATAATTTTGACGAAGACCAGGCAAAAATGCGCAGGCGGGCTGGCGCCCGGCAAGCATTTTTAACGCAGTCTGC
>JBJFHQ010000360.1:0-1540 GCA_051893755.1 Oscillospiraceae bacterium | reverse complement strand
GCCGAAGCCGCTGCTGCTGATAACGGCGGCACTTCCGATACCACGGAAGAATCAGGCTCTTAATAAATGCAAGTGAGGATAAATAATATGAACGCAAGAATTTCAACTGCAGATGTTATGAATACATTCAACTACAAAAGAGCAGCCGTTAAGATAACCGCCTACGGCAAGGAGTATGAGCTCCCTGTCCGCACCACCGAATTCTGCGATAAGCAGGATAAGGCGGACAGAAAGATCGCCGATACTTCCGGTAACAGAACATCTGCGGATGTTGTGGCTGCTATCAAGGAAGGCATTGCCATTTTTATCGGCGCCGATGAGGTCGAAAGGATCTTCCCCGCCGAGAAGGTGAAGGAGTTGGATATCGACGAGATAACCGTATTTTACAACTACCTCAAGGACAGGAGCCTGCAGAATCTTGTTGACTACACCAAGAAGTACGCTCCGAACAGGCTTAAGGTGCGCTGATGAGACTGCTTGACAACGAACTGCCGTCGGAATACGTAACAGCCGACGGCATAGTTATTCCGATTCGCACTGACTACCGGACGTGGATGCAGTTTGAGAATCTTATGCTTGACAAGGACCTCCCGGACAATGTCAAGCCCTTGCTTGCAAAGAATCTCATTTTTTTAAAGCCACTTATAGAGGACGTAAACACGTTTTTACTGTGGTTTTACAGGGGTGGAAAGCCTCCGAGAGAGGACAGCGATAAAAAGAGAAAAAAGGGAAAATCCATAAGGGCGTACAGCTTCGAGCATGACGAGGAGCTTATCTATGCCGCATTTATGCAGTGCTACGGAATTGACCTCTGCGAAACAGATATGCACTGGTGGAAATTCAAAGCATTGTTTGACGGACTTTCCGAGGACACCAAGCTGCACAGGGTAATGGGGTACCGTGCAATGGAGCTTGACCGGAACAAGACAGACGAACGCACAAAGCAGTACCGCGAACTCAAGGAATTGTATAAGCTCCCGAAATATCTTTCCGAGGAGCAGAAAATAGCCGAGCTTAAGCGGATATTGCACGAAGATAAGTGATTGCAGGAGCTTCCCTGCAGCGTAAGGTTTAACGCTGCAGGGGCTCTTTTTTTAGGGGTAAGGGGTGAGAAAAATAGCACAGTATGATGATACCTTGATGTTCGGGACCGAAGTGGACAACAGCGGCATGAAGCAGGGGTTGTCTGCGCTGGACAACTATGTAACTACATTTGCCGCTAACATGACCGCACAGATCACGGGAGCGGTCGCGTCTGCCCTCTCCGCGATCCCGGCTCAGATAGTGGAGATAGGCTCACAGTTTGAGTCCTCGATGTCGCAGGTGGCGGCTACTATGGGCATAACATCAGCAGCGGCAGAATTTGAACAGCTCTCCGCAGCGGCTAAGGAAATGGGCGAAAGCACGAAATTCTCCGCATCACAGGCGGCGGACGCGCTGAATTATCTTGCCCTTGCAGGCTATGATGCGGAAAAATCCGTTGCTGCTCTGCCTACTGTGCTGAATCTTGCGGCGGCGGGCGGCATGGAGCTTGCCGAAG
>JBJFHQ010000359.1:0-1544 GCA_051893755.1 Oscillospiraceae bacterium | reverse complement strand
GATAAGCCCTTGTTGGTTTGAGCCTTTCGGTCACATACGATTGGCTGTTCGCTTTCGGCGAAGCCCCTCCGTGGCTTCGCGCATTTGATTCGCTTCGCTGTCAAATGCACGCCGCCCGCGGATTTTGCTTACTTTTCTTGAATGTTTTCTGTTTGCTTGCTGCCTTCCGCTTTTTTATGCGGGCGGCGTTTTCAATCGGTTGCTGCTTCGGCTTTCAGTCAATTTCGCGGGTTGATGTCGCTTATGCTTAAAACCCCACCCGCGGCATTATGCTGTCGGGCATACCCGACGGGGTGTTTCGCCGCGTGCGCGCGGCGACCAAAGGGCGCCGCCCTTTGGAATCTTGCAGCCTTGAAAGGCTGGCGAACTTTTTGTCCCGGGGTTACTGCTTATTAGCAGTTACTCGCAGCCTCGAACCTCCACTATTCGTTATTCATTATTCACTCTTCACTATTCACTATCCCGATGCCCAGCACGTCAAGGCTCTCCTTATCCACCTCCGCAGGCGCATTGCTCATCAGCTCCGATGCGTTCTGTACCTTCGGGAACGCTGTTACGTCCTTCAGACTGTCCGCTCCGCACATTATCATCGCAAGTCGGTCAAGTCCGATGCCCATGCCGCCGTGTGGCGCTGCGCCGAACTTATACGCTTCAACAAGGAATCCGAACTTCGCTTCTATCTCTTCGTCCGTAAGTCCCAGCTTCTCGAACATCTTCTGCTGGAGCTCGTAATCGGTTATTCTGATAGAGCCGCTGGAAAGCTCCGTGCCGTTGAGCACAAGGTCAAATGCCTTAGCAAAGACCTTCTCGGGAGCTGTGTCGAGATACTGTATGCACTCGTCCATGGGCATGGTGAAGGGGTGATGCATTGCGTCCCAGTGCTGTGTTTCCTCGTTCCATTCAAAGAACGGGAACTGCGTTATCCACAGGAAGTTGAACTTTCCCTCGGGAATGATGCCAAGCTGCTTTGCAGTCTTAAGGCGGAGCGCTCCCAGCGTGGGCAGAACAATACTGTTCTTGTCCGCACAGATGAACACAACATCGCCTTTTTCCGCTCCCACAGCGGTGAGTATCTTTTCAAGCTCGCCCTCGCCCATGAACTTTGAGAAGGAGCATGAGGGTGCGTCGTCCACCCAGCGCACATAGGCAAGTCCCTTTGCGCCGATGCCCTTGACGTACTCAATGAGCTTGTCTATCTCTT
The DNA here is from genome assembly GCA_051893755.1 of Oscillospiraceae bacterium. Taxonomy (GTDB): domain Bacteria; phylum Bacillota; class Clostridia; order Oscillospirales; family Ruminococcaceae; genus RGIG4694. The sequence continues at coordinate 343 of JBJFHQ010000359.1, read as the reverse complement.
TTCTGGTAAATACGGACGCGCTGTTCTTCGCAGTTATCGCACGGACAGAGCCGCCGTTTTCAATGGCAGAGGTGAACACGCCGAAGCCGCAGTCCTTCACGATGTCGGAGATGTCGGTTATCTCCATGCCAAAGCGTGTGTCCGGCTTGTCCGAGCCGAAACGGTTCATGGCGTCGGTGTAGGTCATTCTCGGCAGCGGTGTGGGGATATCTGTATCGAGTACCTCCTTGAACAGCCTCTTTACGAAGCCCTCCGCCATTTCAAGGATATCGTCCACGTCAACGAAGGACATTTCAAGGTCTATCTGTGTGAACTCGGGCTGACGGTCTGCACGCAGGTCCTC
>JBJFHQ010000358.1:0-1557 GCA_051893755.1 Oscillospiraceae bacterium | reverse complement strand
TACCTCGAACACCTTGCCCGCAGATACGGTAGTATCCGCAAGGGTCCTCGGGATTCGGATAAGCCACTCAACAGGAGCGTACAGCATCGACACATAGGTGGAAAACTGCACCAGCTCACCTATGGTCATCTCCATGCCCAGCACCATATTTCCGCCGAAATACAGCACGAAATAGCTGCCCAGCGAAATAAGGAACTGCGCTTTCGGATAGGTCCTGTACCAGCCTGTTTCGGCTCTTGTGCTGTTGATGCGCCACTCGTCCGTTGCCTGCTTGTAGCGGTCAATCTCGTACTGCTCTTTTCCGTAGGATTTTACCACTCTGATGCCGCTTAAGCTGTCATGAAGAAGCTCGCTGCTCTTGACCGAGCCCTTCCACTGCTGCGTGTAGGCTACCTCCATTCGGGATATGAGCTTCTTTGCGATAAGATAAACTATCGGCAGCGGCAGCACTGTCATTACTGCCAGCCTTACATCTATAAAGAATATGATAACGCACAGTATCACCATCGAAAAGACCTGCACCACGAAATCCTTTCCGTTGGCGGTGAAAAATTCCTCCACCTTGGCAGCGTCTCCCGATACACGGCTTATCATCTCGCCCGCCGTCCGCTTTGCAGAGGCCGACATGGACAGCGCCTGCGATCTCTCAAAGACCTGCTGTCTGATATCCTTGCCCAGCCCCAGCGCCGCCTTGAAGCTGCACTTCATATTGATGAAATCCAGCAGCGCATTCACCAGTATCAGCGACAGCACCACCGTCACGATCATCACAAAGCTGTGCCAGTCCTCGTTTTTCGGGGTGACGTAATTGTCGATGATGTACCTGTCTGCATAGGGTATCATTATGTTGATGAGCTGTGCTATTATCGTACAGATTATCGCCGCAGCATACTCCTTTTTATAGGGCGCAAGCATCTTTATCAGCCGAAGTATGGTACTGCTCTTCTTTGTGCAGAAAAGACAGGTCTTTCTGCCGCCCAGCGGATGTCCGCATTTTGGACAGAAGGGCTCATCTGCGTCGCTTTCGGTGAGAAATTCTCCCGTCCGCAGATAATAATCGAGTATCTTCAAAAGCTCCGCATAGCGCAGAAAATACTCCTGTGTGAAGGCGCAGAGAAATAGGATATTTCCCTTTTTGTCCCTGCCCTGTGCCATGGAGGAGCCTGCCTGCTGCTTACACTCAAATTCTTCAAAATCGTCCAGCGAATACTCCCTTATGATTTTCCCGTCAAGATATATGAGTATCTTCTCACGGGTCACGCAGAAGCTGCCGTTTATCATGTCATTTTCACGGCTCAGGTTATAGGGGAGCGCATAGACCACGTCCTCCCCCGCAGCGTCGGGCTTATTTATACACAGTTCCATTTTGTGAGGATTACCTCCTTTTCAATGAAGTAAATACATATTATATGTAGTTTTCCAGTATCTTGATGTCCTTCCTGCCCAGCTTATACACGTCGGAGCAGTAATACTTGTTTCCGTCGGCATCGTTGATGTAAAGATAGCAGCCGTCACGCAGACGGAAATTCTGATACCAGTCGGTTATGCAAATCGTCT
>JBJFHQ010000357.1:0-1567 GCA_051893755.1 Oscillospiraceae bacterium | reverse complement strand
TGCGGTGAAGGGTACTATCCCTCCCGGAGATGTGGTGATGTATCAGACCTACTTCGGCACTATAGTCAACTCGGTCAGCGGAATAATCACGCTGCTGCCCACTATCTCAAAGGGTCTGGAATCGGTGAACTCTATCGGAGATATCCTGCTCTGCACCGACGTGGAGGACAGCGGCAGCAAAAAGGACATCGGCTCTGTCAAGGGCGATATCGAATTCCGCGATGTGACCTACAAGTACAAGGACGCCGACGAGCCTGTGCTGAATCATCTGAACCTGAAAATAAAGGCAGGGGAGACGGTAGCATTCGTCGGAGCCTCGGGAGCGGGAAAGACTACGCTTATCAACATGGTGATAGGCTTTCTGCGCGCGGACTCGGGAGAGATACTCATTGACGGCAAGCCCATGAGCAGCTTCAATATCCAGAGCTACCGCCGCAATATCTCGGTAGTTCCCCAGACGCCTATCCTGTTCACGGGGACTATCCGCGAGAACATAACCTACGGCTCGGAGGATATCAGCGAGAAATTCTTGAATGAAGTCATCGAGGCGGCGAATCTCAAGGACGTGATAGAGTCCATGCCAAACGGACTTGACACCATGATATCGGAGCACGGAGCCAATCTTTCGGGCGGACAGCGGCAGAGAGTCTCCATAGCGAGAGCCTTCGTGAGAGACCCCAGCATACTTATCCTTGACGAGGCGACCTCCGCACTGGATACCATATCCGAAAAGAAGATACAGGACAGCATCGACCGACTGGTAAAGGACCGCACCACGCTTATCGTGGCACATCGTCTCTCCACCATACGCAACGCGGATAAGATAGCCGTGATAGGGGAGGGCGGACTGAAAGAGTTCGGCACCTATGACGAGCTCATGGCGAAAAAGGGCGACTTCTACAAGCTCAGATCGCTGCAAAGCTGAGAATAACAGATACGCCGACGGCAGATATATCCTGCTGTCGGCGTTTTATATGAATAACAAACAGAAAAGCTCCGGAAAGGAATGTACCCTTCCGGAGCTGTTTTAACTGTTAAATGTTTATCAGCCGAGAGTTACAGTGATCTCGTTCTCGTCCTGAAGCTTGTCCGCAGGAATGAAGTTTCCGTCAAGCTTTTCGCCGTTCATAACGATCTCCTTAACGCCGCTCTCAACGCCGTCAGGATTGTTGAAGGTCATGTTCAGCTTCTTGCCTCTGAACTTCTTTGTAACGGTGTAGCTCTTCCAGTCGGAGGGAACTGCGGGGTCAACAACGAGACCGTCAGCATTGGGTCTCATGCCGAGGATACCCTCAACGCAGCCCACCATAACGGTAGAGCCTGTACCTGTGAGCCAGTGTACATGAGAACGTCCCTCGAAGGGAGAACGCTTGGACTCGGTGAACTGTCCGTGAACGTAGGGCTCCATAACTCTTATCTCTGCCTTGTCGTTCATGGAAGCGGGAGAAGACTCGGTGAAGTATTCAAATGCGCGGTTTCCGTGACCGAGGAGAGACTCTGCAAGGATAGCCCAGCCCTGAGTCTGAGAGAAGATACCGCCGTTTTCCTTGGTATCGGGGTTGAAGAT
>JBJFHQ010000356.1:0-7332 GCA_051893755.1 Oscillospiraceae bacterium | reverse complement strand
GACACCATAAGATGCTTTTGAGCAGCAAACGCCGGGATATCGCCGCCCGACAGCATAAGCCGCAGAAATCCCGTCTCGTTTTCATCAAGAGGCGAATTATCGTCGGACACTTCCGACGTTTCCTCGGAAGTGACCTCCGAAGTCTCAATATCGTCGGACTTGTCCTCGTCGGTCATAAGCTTGTCGCGGATAATATCAGCATCCTGTCTGATACCCGAGAGCAGCGACGGGTCTATCCTGACGATGCGGGCTTCGCGCTTTTTCTTTTGCTCAATGAAGCTTTTCACCTCGCCTGTGATAAGCTTCACAAGCGTCTTGTTGTCAAGCTCCTCGGAAAGCTTTTTGTCGAAGTCGTATTCCTCTCGCATAATGCGGTCGGTCTCACGAATTACAGCGCCCAGCTCCTGATTTTTCTTTCCGCTGAGCTCATATTTTTCGGAGAAATATTTTCCGCCGATGCAGTAATACCGATGATTTTCATTTACTGTATACTCACGGTCGGGAGCTTCGCCGCTGTCGAAAAAAATCGCGTCATCAAAGAAATAAACTCTCTGTTTCAGCCGCACGCCGAAAAGTCTTTCGGAAAGAGATTTCTTACAACGCAAATCGCAGTATTCCGCCCATTTTCTGTACACTGCGGCAGCCACGGCGGAAAAATCATCGTGATATTTTTTAAAGAACGCAGACTTTTCGGGGTTGTACGAGGAAATGCGTGCAATAGCAGGATATAACTCATCATCGGAGCAGTCATCATAGCCGATAAGCGTATTGACTGCGTTTTCATATTCAAGGTCGATGATCCCGTCCAGCAGCTTTACAGGCAGATCATAATATATGACCATTTCCGCAGCCCATTTTTTGTAATATTTTTTTACAGACCTATCAATTGTATAATAGCCCTCATAAAGACTTTTCAGAGCAAAAAAAGCGTCCTCCGCCGAGCTCACGCCGATAAGATTGATAAGCTCGTACATGTAGAGATAAACATAAGAAAGGCTGGTCTCCTCGAAAATACCCTTTCTGACCTTGGTGCGCCATGTGAAGTAGGTGCGCAGCTGCTTCACGTCCATCTGGCTGTAGGTTGGAAAATAGCAGAAATAGGACTTTTGACGGTCATAATCGTCCTCAAAGTCCTCCATAAATTTACCCATAACATAAAATTTCTTAGAGTTCGAATATCCCAGATACTCACGCTTTGAAAAGTGCTTCTTAAACTCGGTGATCTTTTCGGGCACAAAATTCGGCAGATTGCTTGCGGTGCGGATAATAGGCTCGTCCGAGTAGACCTTGCCGCTTATCTTGCTGTCGGACATGACTATATTAATAACATCGTTGATATTTCCCATATTCCGCCCCCATGTCAGCCATATTAATTCACTGTTCATTAAATATTGTAGCACATTTGTTCTAAGAATTATATCACATTATGGAAAATCTTTGTTAATTTTTAGTTAACGAATTATGGATATAAAATAAATTCAGCAGAACTCCCCTTGACACAGCAAAGAGAGACCACTGCCGAATCACCGATCAATTTGGATATAAAAACCGAATCCCCGTCGGAAAGCACCCTGTCACCGTCAAAGGAGAAACTGCGCTCCCGCATATGTCCCGCAAGTCCTGTGCCCGTGTACTTCACATAGCATTCCTTCAAGGTCCACAGCCGTGTGCAGAGCAGGTCGGGAGAATCGCTGTTTTTTATCATCTCCATTTCGTACGCGGAGAAAATGCGCCCCATGGAGGCTTCACGGAAAGGGCGGATAATTTCGCAGTCCACGCCGACACTTCCCTCGTCCCTGCCGCAGAAAGCGCACACTGCATACCCCTTGCAGTGCGAGATGCTGAACTCTACAGGGATATCGGAAAAATATGGCTTTCCCTTGTCCATAACAGAAATATCATCAAAGTCCGCAGAATAGCCGAACAGCTCCTCTGTTTTGTCAAAGAGGAGCCTGTAAGCGGTATCATGCTGTTCGGAGTGAGTATTTCCGCATTTTTCAATAAAAACTCGAATCATTTTCTTTTCTTTCCAAATATCCTCTTGTCAATGGAGGAGGAATAAACGTAGTAGAACGGAATAAGCGCAAACAGCCACAAAAAGGCGGTAAACAGCCTGCTGTACATCAATCCGAAGATAAGGTAGACCATCGTCACCAGCACAGGGAAGCAGAAGTATTTGCACTGCTTTTTGCGGTAAGCAAGTATGCCCGTATAATAGAGCGGTATCGACAGGAACCAGAATATCGCAGCGATAGAGGTGAGTGTACCCGAATAGTGGTTGAAAATACCATTGTCTACGAAAACACAGCCCAGAAAAGCTATCGTCGCCACCAGCGGATAGCAGAAGTAATTCATGTTGTTCTTCTCGTAAGCGACTATAGACGTGTAGTAAAGCGGGATAAACAGGAAGAATATCCAAGACCAGCCGAACAGGTCGAACATTCCCCCGAAGAAGAAAAAGCAGAACAGCATAAGCGCCCAGAACGGGAACTTTTTCGCCTTTCTGCAGAATTCTGCCTTCTGCGGCGAATTGGTATTTGCGGGAGGATTGCTGCCGAATACCTTAAAGCTTCTTTTATTTTTTCTGTCAGCTCTTTTAGCCGCTCTTGATGAACTGTCAGCGTATGTATAGGAAGTATTGCCGTTATACGCGTCATTCTGCGGCACCGGGTCGGGCATGATATCCTGCTGTGAGTGAGCGCTGTTGTTCTGCGGATATATCTCATCGGCATTGTCCCCGTCGATGCTCATTCTGATAAAATCGTCGGCGATACCCGCATTTTCCGCGCAGGACGGCTTTTTCAGACTTATCCCCTTTGAAACGGGAGCGCTGTCATATGATACGCTCTCGTCCCCGCGGATGCAGCCTGCCAGCTCGTCCACAGAAATATCGTACAGCTTAGCTATAGCTATAATATTGTTGATATCGGGCGAGGACTCCCCTCTTTCCCATTTGGAGACTGCCTGCCGTGAAACGTCCAGCTTTTCGGCAAGCTCCTCCTGGGAGTAGCCCTTTTCTCTTCTGAGCTTGTATAATTTATCCTGTAATGTCATATTATCACTCTTTCCGATTTGATTATGTCATTATTATAGCATGCCCTGTAAAAAAGGACAATATATTCAAGTTGTCATTTTATTTTTTCGCAAATAATTTATAATTTGTTAATATGCAACCGGCGGTTGCATACAGTATATTTTTCAGCAAACACCCAGTTCAGTGAGCCTTGCAGCAAGCTCCGAGGACATTCTGTCGTGAGTATTCTGTGAAGGGTGGAAATCCGCACCGATACCGTCACGCTCTTCATTCTGAACGGTAAAGTGAAGAGTATATACCTTGTTATCACCAGTCTCGGCCTTGAACAGCTCAACAGCCCTTTCGACCGTATGGAAAATGGTGTCAAGCATAGCGCCGTAGGAGCAGACAATTACCGCATTCGGATTCTTGCTTCTGATAAGCTTGAGATAATCCGCATATTTTCTGCTGAATTCCTCTTCTCTTTCGGGATTGCCCTTGGTCCAGCTCTCGTCGTTTGTGCCGAGATTTATTATTATCGCATCGGGGACATATCGGCTGAAATCCCACTGCTCGAAGGGCTCCTGATGCAGATCGTTGCTGTAGCCAGCGTCGGTGCAGGGATATAGCACAGGAGAAAGCCAGTTTGTCAGCGGCTCGGCAGCGTTTTCGTCCACCCATGAGGAAAGGATACCTATACCGCTCCATGAAATGAGATTGAAGTCCGCATTCAGCCTTCGTGCGGTCCGGGCAGCGTATGCCTTGTATGGATTTTCCTGACGGGTATTAAATGTATCAACTCCGTTTTTCCCTTCGATACCATAGCCGCAGGTGAGAGAATCTCCCACGAACTCCAGCTTCAGCTTTTTCTTTTCGGCAGGCACAGGCGGGATATCGCTGTCGGAGATGAACTCCACGATGCCCACCTTTCCGAAAGCCGCCTCGGACATCTTCACAAGCTCTATCTCGACTTCATCATCGGAGTCGCTCTCATACAGGTCATATATCTCCTCGGGAGCGCTGACCTCGAAGCGCTTAGTCATTTCGCCGTTTACCAATACTCCGCAGAACGGGAGGAAAATATCTCCGCAGTCGGGATCAGGCTTGTAATCGGAGGTCAGCCTTGCTTTAAGGCTTTTCCCCCTGAATTTAAAGGCTGTGCCCGACAGTGAGTAGTTGATGTATCTCACATTGTCGATAAAGAGAGTTCTTCCATGAACTGTAACATACTTTTCATCTGCGTTAAATATCATATCATTTTCTCCAATCAATCATTTCTGCTGAGCTTTGAAGCGAGCTTATTCTCATACATAAGCTTATCGGCAAACTCGGCGGCTTCGGTCACACTGTCACCCGCTTTGAAGGGACGGCAGCATATGCCTATACTTGCGGAAAGCTCATAAGGCTTTCCCGATGTTCTGTTGTAATGTTCAATATATTTTTCAAATTCTGTCTTATGGCGATTTATATCCTCGTCGGTGTATTGTCCGAAGCCCACCACAGCGAACTCGTCTCCGCCTGTGCGGACGCATATCTCGTCATATCCTGCGCAGGCTCTTGCCGCAGAGGATATTATCATTATGCCGTTGTCGCCGTCGCTGTGTCCGAAGTTGTCGTTTATGTATTTCAGACGGTTCATATCTGCAACAAGATAGAATATCATGCAGCCGTCCCCGGTGGGAGTATTACTGTCAAGATACTGCTGCAGACCGCGTCTGTTGTAAAGTCCCGTAAGGCTGTCACGCATGGAATTATGTATGAGGATATTTCTTATCCTCTGCATTTCCAGCGCATTGTTGACATTTCTTGTCCAGTCTCTGTAGATATAGTCAAAGGGCGGCTGGTCAAGAGAACATGCAAGCACACTGTACCCAAAGCAGCGTGTATTGAAATGCAGCGGAGTAAAATACCATGCCAGCGGCTCGTCGTAGCGTCCGTCAAGGTCGGGACAAAGGTCCCTAAGGTTTATCTCGGACACCTTGTAATCATCGTAAACACACCAGCCCCTGTCATTTTTCAGCTCGGGGTGAGCCATAAGGAAATCGTGGTTGGTGCTGTGTATCTTCAGATAGACCTTGGGAGTGTATCCCTCTGAGATATAGCTGTCCTCCGATGAGATATCGTCCCAGTCCTCACAGAGAAACATCATATAAAACCGATAATCGTTGATAAGGTACACCTTTTCGGAAAGGCGCTTTATAAAATCATCATAGCCGGAAGAACCGGTAAGGACCTCAGGCATGTAGCTTTCGTCGAGTATGCCGAAATCCGTCCTCGGACGAACGCTGTAGTTGTGGCTGTGCAGATAATCGTTGCAGTGTCTGAAGGAGTTCACGTAATCAATATCACATTCACAGCCGCAGCTCTGACCGCATTTTACTATTCCCTTTTTATCGGCAAATACATTTTCGGAATCATTTCCTGTGATTATCCTCCAGAGAGTCATCAGCGCCCTTGCACCCAGCTTTTCTATCGGAGGGTCCACGCTTGTAATGCATATCCTGTTGTATACGCCCTCCTGAGAGCAGTCATGACCCGTCACGATAACGTCCTGCGGAACGCGTATCCCGCCGCTGTCAAGCAGATTGGCAGCACCTGCGGCTATGTGGTCGCCTGCGCAGACTATCGCCTTGGGACAGGGTATCTCGCCTGACAGTATCCGCCTTGCCACATTTTCGCCGTTGTCGTACCAGAAATCGCCGTAAAAGACCTTGCCCTCGGTATTCAGAGAATGTTTTTCCATTGATCTGATATATCCATCTCTGCGGGCAGCGGCACCTCTGTCATTTTCGGGACCTGTAATGCATATCACATCGGTGCAGCCGTGAGTCTCGATAACATGGTCGGTGATTATCTCCATGCACTCGGCATCATCGGCAAAAATCTGCGCGTCGTAAAAATCATCGGAGGCTCTGCCGTTGTCCACGCACACCACGGGGCATTTTGCGTTTTCCCTTATCTTAGGGATGACCTCGTCAAGCAGTTCATCCTGCTCCAGCGGCAGATACAGTACGATCATACCGTCAAGATCGTCATAATTTATCAGATTGTATATATTTACCTCACCCGGACGATAATCGGGTATCTTTGTGGTCCTCACAAAGGTGGTGAATATCATTACCTCGCACCCAAGCGCTGCCGCCTGAGCATTAATTCCCCTTATCAGTCTGTTCTGATACACTGCCTCATTTTCTGCGCTGATCACGGCTATTTTCTTTCTCCGCAAAATATCACACCCTCTAAAAAATTTGATCTGTCATTTTTTCTCTGTTATTCTCTCATAAAGTCAGCTATTCTGTCTGCGAGGTCAAGCCCCTTGATGTATCCGTGATTGTAGTTAGCTCTGAGCATCCGTTCGTCGCTCTCGAAGCTTCCGAGAGGTCTGTCGGGGCGGATAATGATCGCCCTGCCCTGCTTTTCAAGCTCCTCGCAGAGCTTTACCCTGTCATTGTAGAGCTTGTGCCGCAGAAGAAGTTCTTTCTTTATTTCGGGGAATTTTCTGCCTGCCGCCTCTGCCGCAAGGATATTCTTTTTGGTGCATTTCTTCACAAAGCCCTCAGGCTGAGTAAGAATGATAACATTTTTATCGCAGCCGTCCCTCATAGCCTTTTTTATACAGATCGGCGATGAAAGCCCGCCGTCGTAATAGGGCTTACCGTTGATATACTGAGGCTCAAACGCCGTAGGTATGGCGCATGTCGCACGGAGATATTCCCACCTGCCGGTGTCCTTCATGCCGTCGAAAAATTCGCTTCTGCCTGTCTCGGCGTTGGTCACTCCCACAAGGAATTTGCCCTTGTAGCTGTGAAATGTATCATAATCGAAGGGCACAAGAACGTTGGGTATCTCGTCGAACACGAAATCCATTCCGAAGTAATTCTTAGTGGTCAGAAAATTCCTCGTGCTGAGATATCGCCTGTCATTTCTGTATTTTTCCAGTATCTCGATGTTGCGCTCCTTCTGCAATGACACATAGGAAGCGGCATTGGATATTCCCGCAGATACTCCCACGATATACGGGAAAACAATGCCTTTTTCGATAAAGGCGTCCATTACGCCCGCCGAAAAGATCCCACGGAAGGTCCCGCCTTCAAGTACAAGTCCTGTCATAAAATATCTCCTTTCATAGGTTTGCAAAAGCTGTTGCAATTCGTCGGAATATATGATATAATATTTTAAGCAAAGGGGTGAGAAGATGCACAACGCAGCAATAGCAGCAGTTCTCGGCATAGGAGTCATAGTCACGGGCGCCGCCGCATATAAGGCGTACTCCGACTATACCGAGGAAAAACGGATAAACGAGCTGATAAAATATGCCG
>JBJFHQ010000355.1:0-1568 GCA_051893755.1 Oscillospiraceae bacterium | reverse complement strand
GTCCCAGCAGGAAAAATACGATCACCGCTTTGAGACCATGCCTGCCATGGAGCAGCTGGAATACTGTCTGAACGGCTACTACACCGAGGAATACAACGGCGTGCTTTTCAAGGAGCTGTTCGATAATTATGCAGTGCATATCATTCCTATGCTCAATCCCGATGGCGTGACGATAAGTCAGCTGGGCATTGACGGTATAAACGACGAAGCTATCAGAGAAGCACTGCCCGAAATGTATCAGAATGCCGTTGAGAACGGAAATACCGAATATACCGAGGAAAGATACTATCAGCGCTGGAAGGCAAACGCTCTCGGAGTTGATCTGAACAACAACTTTGACGGCAGGTGGGAAGAGCTCAAGGGAGCGGAAAGTCCCGCAGGCTGGTCCTATAAGGGAGAGGCTCCCGAAAGCGAAGCGGAAAGTGCATGCATCACAGAGCTTATCCGAGGACTTTCAGACCCTGTAACAGTGGTGAGCTATCATGCAACGGGCTCTGTAATGTGGTGGGATTACGGTCAGACCGGAGAATTTATGGACCGCTGCACAAGACAGGCGGAGCTGATATCCTCGCTGACAGGATATCCTCTGAACCCATATACGGAAAGCTCGGCAGGCGGACTTTCCGACTGGATAATCGCCGAGTATTACGGAGAGATAGTTCCCGAAACTATCGAGATAGGCAAGGGCGAGGCTCCTATGAAAATGTCGGAATATCCCGATATATGGAAGCGCAATAAGGACGTTATCCCTGCGCTTGCATATCTGTACGAGTACGGCGATATAGAGACCGAAGAATAAACAATGAACGTGAGTGAGGAACCGATCGCTCTCACTCACGTTTTTTGTTATATGAAAAGTCTTCCGATGTGCGATACAAGAGAACACAGGACAAATCCCACAGCGGTGGGGATAACTATTGACAACAATGTCCATTTCAGCTTTCCCGATTCCTTTTTTATGGTAAGACAGGTTGTCGCACAGGGAAAATGACACATCATAAAAATTATCATGCAGACAGCTGTGAGCGCTGTCCAGCCGTTGTCAATGAGCAGCAGCTTCAGGCTTTCAAGGCTGTCGTAATCGGCGATAATTCCCGAGCAGGTGTAGGCTGTGAGGATTATGGGCAGCACTATCTCGTTTGCGGGGAAGCCTAAAATGAAGGCTATCAGTATAGTTCCGTCCAGTCCCATGAATCGTCCGATCGGGTCAAGAGCGTCTGCGCATATGGACAGCAGAGTTCCTCCGCTAAGGTCGATGTTTGCCATTAGCCAGATGATAAGCCCTGCGGGAGCGGCGGACATCACCGCTCTTCCCAGAACAAAGACCGTTCTGTCAAGCAGTGAGCGGACTATGACCTTGCCTATTTGAGGACGCCGGTAGGAGGGCAGCTCCAACGTGAAGGATGACTGCTCGCCCTTTAACAGTGTGACCGAAAGCAGCTTTGATACAAGAAATGTGACCAGCACTCCGCAGATTATGATACCCGTAAGTATCAGCGCGGACTGCACCGATCCGCCTATTCCCGTGCCTACGAAAAAGACAGTCACTATTGCGATAAGGGTGGGGT
>JBJFHQ010000354.1:5839-7375 GCA_051893755.1 Oscillospiraceae bacterium | reverse complement strand
GACTGCGTTATCCGAGATTCGGCGGTCATTCCGATACTGGGCGGGAAAACTGCCATACAGGGCTGTGCGGAGAGCTCTGCCGAGACGCTTGCTTCCATGATAACTCGCAGCAGAGCGCAGAAGCTCCACGAGGTCATCACCGAAACAGAGCAGCTGTGCAGCTCGGCAGTGAACATCAACATCAAGGCGGCGGCATGCTATGTGACCGACGCGCTGTCAAAAATATTATGAACGGAGAATGAAAATGGGAATGGACATCAACTGCATCTGGACCGACAAGAAAAGGACGCTTTTCGGCTTGCCGCTGTCCTTCACGAGATATATCCTCACCGAAAAGAAATTCATCGTAAGGACGGGCTTTCTGAACGTTCACGAGGCGGAGTTCGACCTTTACCGCGTCATCGACAAGAGCCTTGATCTGCCGCTGGGACAGAGAATGTTCGGCTGCGGCAGTGTGAATATAACTGTGAGAGATGCGGACACTCCTGTGGTGGTGGTAAAGTCGGTAAAGGAGCCCCGGAGGTTCATGGAGCTTTTCGAGGAACAGGTGGATATCCAGCGTGACAAGTACAACACCCGCGGCCGTGACATGATAGCTCCCGAGCCGCCCATGCCTTCCGAGGACGACTGATATGCTGCCTGAATTTATAACCGAGCGCACCACGTCCTGGGAGTTCCTGAAAAGCGCCGATGTGCCCATATTCATCTACGGCATGGGGGACGGTGCCGTGAAGATACTGAACGTGTTCGCCGAAAAGGGGATAGCCGCCGCAGGCTTTTTTGCCAGCGATGAGTTTGTACGGGGACACAGCTTCATGGGGCATCTGGTCCATTCGCTGTCGCAGATAGAGGAGCAGGTGGAGGAATTCATCGTAGTTCTGGCATTCGGCGCAGGCTATGAGAGCCTTTACAGCAAGATAAACCGCATAGCCGAGAAGCACACGCTGATAGCGCCCGACGTGCCCGTTTACGGGGGCGGACTGTTCGACCTCGACTACTGTGAGCAGAACTGTGACAAGCTGAACCGGGTGTACGAGCTGCTTGCGGACGATATCTCACGGCGCACCTTTGCGGATGTCATCAACTACAAGATAAGCGGAAAAATAGAGTACCTGAACCGCTGCACCACGCCGAAGGAGGAGATATTCCGTGAGCTTATCGACCTTGAAGGCTGCAGGGAATATATCGACATGGGCGCGTATAACGGGGACACCGTACTTGAATTTGCGGAGCTTACGGGCGGGCGCTATGACCATATCTACGCTATTGAGCCCGATTCGAGGAACTTCCGCAGGCTCACGAAAAACACCGAAGGGCTCCATGATGTGAGTCTGTATAACGGGGCGTCATGGTCGGACGACAGCATGCTTACCTTTTCGGACAAATCGGGGAGACAGTCTGCCATAGACCCGTTCAAAGCGGGCAAACTAAAGGAGATACAGGGTATCACGGGAGACAGCCTGACCGACCATGCGGACCTTATCAAAATGGACGTTGAGGGTGCGGAGCGTGAAGCGATACTGGGAGCAAGGCGGC
>JBJFHQ010000354.1:0-5739 GCA_051893755.1 Oscillospiraceae bacterium | reverse complement strand
ATCAAAATGGACGTTGAGGGTGCGGAGCGTGAAGCGATACTGGGAGCAAGGCGGCTGCTCGAGGGCGGTTCATCGCTGACAGCGGCACTGTATCATCGGAACGAGGACATGTTTGACATACCGCTGCTGGTGCACGAGATAAATCCGAAGCTAAAGCTTTATGTAAGGCATCAGCTGTATATCCCTGCTTGGGAGACCAACCTGGTGGCTGTTAGTGAATAGTGATTAGTAAATCGTATGAAACCGCAAGGCAAATCCACAAACACAGCACAAAACCAACTCAAAGAAGGAATAAAACTATGAAGCGTACAGAGATCAAAAAAATATTCGATTCGGCGGAGAGCTTTTCCGCAGTTACTGTCTGCGGGTGGGTCAGGTCTGTCCGAGTGAGCAAGAACGTGGCGTTTCTTACCGTCAACGACGGAAGCTGCTTCAGCTCGCTTCAGATAGTCGCCGACAGGGAGCGCATCGCCGATTTTGACGGACTGTCCAGGATAAACGTGGGCGCGGCGATATCTGCCCGGGGCGAGATAGTCCTCACTCCCGACGCAAAGCAGCCCTTCGAGCTTCGTGCGGCGGCGGTCACTGTTGAAGGCGCTTCCTCGCCGGATTATCCGCTGCAGAAGAAAAACCACAGCATGGACTATCTGCGGACCATGCCCCACCTGCGCATGAGGACGAACACCTTCGGCGCAGTGTTCAGAGTGCGTTCCGTAGCTGCTCAGTCTATCCATAGGTATTTCTCCGAGAACGGCTTTGTGTACGCTCATACGCCGCTTATCACCGCCAGCGACTGCGAGGGCGCAGGAGAGATGTTCCGCGTGACCACCCTTGACCTTGACAATATCCCAAAGACCGAGGACGGCAAGGCAGACAGCTCCGCAGACTTTTTCGGCGAACAGGCGAGCCTTACCGTGTCGGGTCAGCTTGAAGGCGAGGCAATGGCAATGGCGTTCGGCAAGATATACACCTTCGGTCCCACGTTCAGGGCGGAAAAGTCCTATACGCCCCGTCATGCGGCGGAGTTCTGGATGATAGAGCCCGAGATAGCCTTCGCCGATCTGGAGGACGATATGGAGCTTGCGGAGGATATGCTGAAATACGTCCTTAAGGACATTATGGAACGCTGTCCCGACGAGCTTGCCTTCTTTGAGAAATTCTATGATGAAGGACTTACCGAGCGGCTTCGTTCGGTGGTTTCGTCGGATTTCGGCAGAGTGAGCTACACCGAGGCGATAAAGCTTCTGGAGGACAGCGGCAGGGAGTTCGAGTATCCCGTGTTCTGGGGCTGCGACCTGCAGACCGAGCATGAGCGTTATCTCACCGAGCAGGTGTTCGGAAAGCCTGTGTTCGTGTATGATTATCCTAAGGAGATAAAGGCGTTCTATATGCGTGCAAACGATGACGGGAAAACTGTTGCGGCAGCCGATCTGCTTGTGCCGGGAGTGGGCGAGCTTATCGGAGGAAGCCAGCGCGAGGAGCGCACAGAGCTGCTGGAAGCACGTATCAAGGAGCTTGGCATGGACATTTCCGAGTATGAGCGCTATCTTGACTTAAGAAGATTCGGCGGAGCAAAGCACGCAGGCTTCGGACTGGGCTTTGAGCGTCTCATCATGTATGTCACAGGCATGCAGAACATCAGAGATGTCATTCCCTATCCCCGAACTGCGGGAAATATTTATTGAGCCGCATCAAAGCACCTGCTTTCTTAGCTGCAAGATAATACTCTTCCTTTTGTTTTAAGTAGTATTCGTCGTTGTTGTTGTCGTTGTTGTCCGACCATGTTGTGATAGGCGGAGGCTCCGAATAGGTAACTGTCGGACAACAATTTACTTTACTTTTGTTTACTTTACTTTTGTTTTCTTTTTTTTGCTGCATTTTTTCCGCATTATCTTCGGTATCTTCATCGGATAAATCAGTTTTTGCAGCAGAAACAAAAGTATCCTCATCACTTACGGAGGATTTTTCTCCGCCCTCATTCTGACTTTCCGAACAATTGTTGTTCAAGCCGACCTTATAGTTACTTTTGTCCGTCTTTGAAGGTACTTCAACGGCGGTTTTTTCTTCCTCACAGTCATCATCATCAGCTTCATCATCGTCATCAAGGAGCCAGTATTTTGACTTGTCGGGCTTGTTGCGGGTGGTAATAAAATCGTACTGTTCCTGAATGCCTCTGGAGGTGAACACGTTCTTTTTCATAAGCTTCTTGTCCAGCAGATCAAGCTCTCCGCAGCAGCGTATCATCTCCACCACATCGGAGATGCTTTTTTTCCATTTGCTGCCGATCTTTTTCTTGATGACCAGCGCAACAAACTCGATAGGCTCCTCGATATAGTAGCCGTTGGCGTAGATCATGGAAAGCAGGGTGATAAACGTGCAGAATCCATCGGCGCCGTACTCTTCGGTGAGGAACATTATCTTGATATCGCTGAATACGGTCACGTCCAGCGGAAAGTAGCTAAGTCCCTTTTTGATAGGTCGTCCCATAAACATCTTCCTTTCATAATATAAAGTGATCAATGCGAATTGTGATGCGGATATGTTGCATAGCGCTAAATTATGATAAAAATATCCGCTTCCACTATTAATATTATAGCACAGAGCAACAAAAATGTCAATACAAACAAGAACTAATGTTCTACAATATTTTAACGATTGCTTTGTGCAATTTAACGAGATAAATAATGATAATACTGCAATAAATGCGGAAGATATCCGTGAAAAAATGCAGCTTACCCGCAGATTTCGACAGCTTGCGGAAAAAGGATTTACAGAAGCGAAATAATGTGATAAACTGTAACCATGGGAGGTGAGACGGTGAAAATAACTATTGAAGAGATAGGCAGGGACGGCGAAGAGGAGATAATACTGCGGTGTCACGAGGTCAGCGACAGCGTGCTGAACATCGTAAGACAGCTCAAGGCTCTCCAGACAGGACCTGTGGGCTACCGCGGCGATGAGATACACAGACTTTCCTTCGACGATATCTATTACTTCGAGGTGGTGGACAGCAGGTCGTTTTTTTACTGTCGTGAGGAGGTATTCGAGAGCCGCCTGAAGCTATACGAGTTCGAGGAGCTTTGCAGAGGAATGAGCTTCTTCCGCGCTTCAAAGTCGATGATAGTCAATTCCGACAAGATAGATTACATATCCCCGTCCTTTTCGGGGAGATTCGAGGCGGTGCTGGAAAACGGCGAAAGGGTAACGGTATCGAGACAGTACGTTGGCGTGCTGAAAGAGATAATGGGCTTGTAAGGAGGGATAACGTGAATAAAAAAGAAACACTGCGCATGCTTGTAAATCATTTTTTTATCATTTATACCTGTACGATGTTTGCGACAATTTTATTCTGCAGTCTGAACGAACCGAAAACAACAAAGATCGACGTGAGCTTCTTAGGCTATGCGGCATTATTCTCGCTGTGTGCAGATCTGCCGTCGCTGGTGTATCTTTCGGAAAAGGAGCTTACCAAAAAAGGGTGGTGGGTACGAACGGCTATTCATACGGGACTTCTGGAGATAGTGCTGCTTACGGTGGGCTATAAGCTTGGAATGTACAGCGGCGTACTTGGATTTGTGCTGTTTTTCTTAATGATAATCCTGGTAGACGCGATCGTGCGGCTGGTGACCTATATCAACGATATCGGCACCGCCGAAAAGATAAACGGTCAGCTGAAAAAGCGCAGGGGAGAATAGATTATGGAAAATGTAACAAAATGGCTGCTTTGTCCATACTGCAAGGGTAAGACAAGGATAAGGCTGCGGCAGGACACGGTGCTGAAAAGCTTTCCGCTGTTCTGTCCGAAGTGCAGGCGGGAAACGCTGATAGACGTGCAGGAATTTAAAATAACTATCATTGAAAGGGGAGCATTAGGGTGAGCGATAATATCATTGAGATAGAGCATCTGAACAAATCCTTCGGGGACGTGAAGGCGGTCAATGACCTTAGCATCAGAGTCAAGGAGGGCGAGCTTTACGCCTTCCTTGGAGTGAACGGTGCGGGTAAATCCACCACCATATCCATTATCTGCGGACAGCTCAGCAAGGACAGCGGCAAGGTCATGGTCTCGGGCAGAAACATCGACGACGGCATGGGCGAGGTCACGAGGACTCTCGGAGTGGTTTTCCAGAACTCGGCGCTGGATATGGCGCTGAATGTGCGGGAGAATCTGGAGAGCCGTGCGGCACTGTACGGAATCAAGGGCGAGGCATTCAGAAAACGGCTTGAGGAGCTTTCGGAGATACTGGACTTTAAGGATATCCTGACCCGCACAGTGGGCAGGCTTTCGGGAGGACAGCGGAGGCGCATAGACATTGCACGGGCGCTGCTCCACCGACCGAGGATACTTATTTTAGACGAGCCTACCACGGGACTTGACCCGCAGACAAGAAAGCTGCTGTGGGACGTAACGGAGCAGCTCCGCCGCAGCGAAAAAATGACGGTTTTCCTCACCACTCACTACATGGAGGAAGCGGCAGACGCCGATTATGTAGTCATACTTGACAGCGGAAAAATATCCGCCGAGGGCACTCCGCTGGAGCTGAAAAACAAGTACACGGGAGATTTTATCACCCTGTACGGCGTAACGGAGCAGGAGCTTGACAAAATAGAGCTCCCCAAGGATAATATTCGTGACGGAGTGCGGATAGCTGTTCCGGACACAGCCGCCGCAACGGAGCTTATCGTGCGGTATCCCGAGCTGTTTAAGGACTATGAGATAACCAAGGGAAAAATGGACGACGTTTTCCTTGCGGTAACGGGAAAGAAGCTTGTGGGAGGAAATGTAAAATGACAGGACTTGGAAATCTGATAAAACGAAACTGCAGACTGTTCTTCAAGGACAAGGGAATGTTCTTCACATCGCTCATCACGCCGATAATACTGCTGGTGCTGTATGCGACCTTTCTGGCGGGCGTATATGAGGATAGCTTCACCTCAGCGCTGCCCGAGGGCTTTGAGGACACGGAGAACATCATCGGGAAAACGGTGGCAGGACAGCTGTTCTCGTCGCTGCTGGCGGTGTGCTGCATCACGGTGGCGTTCTGTTCGAACATGCTGATGGTGCAGGACAAGGTGAACGGTGTGAGAAAGGACCTCACGGTCACTCCCGTGAAGAGTTCGGTGCTTGCGCTGAGCTATTACATATCCACGGCGTTTTCCACGCTGATAGTGTGCATCGGAGCAGCAGCGGCATGCTTTCTTTACATTGCGAATATCGGCTGGTATCTGTCCGAAGAGGACGTGCTGCTGATATTTGGGGATATATTCCTGCTTGTAATGTTCGGGACGGCGCTGTCGAGCATAGTGAACCTGTTCCTGACATCGCAGGGGCAGATATCGGCGGTAGGCACGATAGTTTCGGCAGGCTACGGCTTCATCTGCGGAGCATACATGCCCATATCCCAGTTCGGCGAGGGCATACGGAAAGTGATATCCTTCCTTCCGGGCACATACGGAACATCGCTGCTGAAAAACCATGCCATGAGGGGAGCCTTCGCAGAAATGACGGAGCAGGGCTTCCCCGAGGAGATCGTGGAGGCGATGAAGGAAACGGTGGACTGCAAACTGTACTTCTTCGACAACAGGGTGGAGCTTAGTGACATGTATCTGATACTCATTGCCGCGGATGTGGTGCTTATCGGGATCTATATAATATTAAATCACGTAAAAAGAAATGAAAAATAATTTTATAAAGCTATTGACAAATCGAAGCTTATGATGTATAATTAAATCAGATAA
>JBJFHQ010000353.1:0-1579 GCA_051893755.1 Oscillospiraceae bacterium | reverse complement strand
GAGTTCGACTACATCACCGTTCCCGCCGCGGACATCGAACAGGCTGCTGCGGAGCTTTTCGGCGAGGGACTGACTATCGAGCACACCTCGATAATCAACTCGGATATCCAGTTCTATTACAGCGCAGAAAAGGATTCCTACCGCATCCCATATAATCCTAAGTATTTTTCCTACTCCCCCACCGTTGACGAAATATCTAAAAACGGCAGCACCTACACTGTTGAAGTGGGATATATCTCCCCAACTCCCACATGGTTTTCGGCAAACGAAACGGAGCCCGAAAAATACATGATATACACCCTTGAAAAATCATCGGACGGATATTATATCTCCTCTGTGGAGCTGTCCGAAAAGCACGTCAATACCGACAGCGGTCTGTAAGGGAGGATATGCTGTGAAGGATAATTACAAATACATCGAAAAGCTGATAACAAATGCCATTGAAAATGACGAGATAGCAGGAGCCTCTGTCTGTGCTGCACAGCACGGCAGGATAATCTATCGCGAATGCTTCGGATATCGTGACAAGGAAAACAAGCTTCCCATGGAAATGGACACCATTTTCAGAATGTTTTCCATGACAAAGCCTGTTACTGCTGCAGCTTCAATGATACTCATTGAACGGGGACTTATCCGCTATACCGACCCTGTGAAATACTATATCCCCGCCTTTGAGAACATGACCGTCGAGAACGAAAACGGCACCCGTCCCGCCGACAGAGATATTACTATCCGCGATCTGCTGTCCATGACAAGCGGGCTGGTCTATCCCGAGGATAACCCTGCCGGGTGCAGAATGGGCGGGATATTCGACGAGATAAAGCGGGGCAATGCTTCGGGAAAACAGCTGTCCACCATGGAAATTGCCGATAAAATAGGCAGAAGCCCGCTGATGTTTTCCCCAGGCGAACGCTGGCACTACGGCACATCGGCGGATATCATGGGAGCAGTCATCGAAACCGTCTCGGGCATGAAATACGGCGATTTTCTCCAAAAGGAAATATTTGCGCCCCTTGGCATGCAGGACACCGGCTTTTATATCCCGAAGGAAAAATATCACCGTCTGGCGCAGATATACGACCGCACCGAAAAGGGGCTCGTTCCCTATGAGGACTTCTATCTGGGTCTGACCGATTACAAAGCACCTCCCGCCTTTGAATCGGGCGGCGCAGGGCTTGTCTCCACCATTGACGATTACCTGAAATTCGGTCAGACGC
Organism: Oscillospiraceae bacterium; assembly: GCA_051893755.1. Lineage (GTDB taxonomy): Bacteria > Bacillota > Clostridia > Oscillospirales > Ruminococcaceae > RGIG4694. The sequence continues at coordinate 362 of JBJFHQ010000353.1, read as the reverse complement.
TGCTGGAAGGAGGCAGGAATATCCTGAGCAGAAGTGCAGTTTCTCTTATGACGAAAAATATGCTGAACGACACTCAGAAGAGATATGCCCATGAATGGGACAGCGTAAAGGGCTATGGCTACGGCTGCTTCATGCGTATCCTTGAGGACAGGACTGCAGGCGGCTATCTTGCGGGACAGGGCGAGTTCGGCTGGGACGGCTGGACGGGGAATTATTTCAGCACCGACCCCGAAAACGATCTGGTATTTTTATACTTTATTCAGAACTGCGGCGCAGGCACCACCGATCTTATGCACCGCGTGAAAAACATCATTTACTCGGAAATAATATAAAAAACGACCGCACGGAACGATATGCTCCGT
>JBJFHQ010000352.1:2046-7419 GCA_051893755.1 Oscillospiraceae bacterium | reverse complement strand
CTTACTGCGGATAAGGACAGTTTTATCGAGTATGACGCGGATATGATAAGCAAAAACCCAATAGATTTTCCCGGCTATGAGGTCAAGCAGGACGAGCTTCGCCGCAAGACAGGTCTTAATGACGCTGTCATCACCGGAGAATGTACCATTAAGGGCAGAAGATGCGTTATCGGTGTCATGGATACCCGCTTTATGATGGCTTCGATGGGAAGCGTTGTGGGCGAAAAGCTTACAAGAGCCTTTGAGACCGCTACCGAAAAGAAGCTGCCTATCGTGCTGTTTACCGCTTCGGGCGGCGCACGCATGCAGGAGGGCATAGTTTCTCTTATGCAGATGGCTAAGACGTCGGGTGCTGCGGCAAGACATTCCCAGGCGGGACTTCTTTATATCACAGTTATGACCGACCCCACTACCGGAGGAGTTACGGCTTCCTTCGCTTCGCTGGGGGATATAATAATCGCCGAGCCTAAGGTGCTTATCGGCTTCGCGGGCAGACGAGTTATCGAGGGAACTATCAAGCAGAGACTTCCTGAGGATTTCCAGTCGGCGGAATTTCTTCTTGAACACGGCTTTGTGGATATGATAGTGGAGCGCCGCAGCATGCGGAGAACACTTGCTCACATAATCAGTCTCCACGGCGGCAGGACCGAAAGCATGGGAGGATAATAATATGTCACAGAAAAATATTATTGAAAATCCTCTTACACCATGGGAGAGAATGGAGATAATCCGCAACAAGTACCGTCCCACGGTAAGGGATTATATCCCGCTTATCTTCAACGACTTCTTCGAGCTGCACGGCGACAGGCTGTTCGGCGATGACGGAGCGATAATGGGCGGCATAGGCAGGATACAGGATATCCCTGTCACTATCATCGCGGAGGTCAAGGGAAGAAATATCAACGAGAACAAGGCATCGAACTTTGCAATGCCTCACCCCGAGGGCTACAGAAAGGCGCTGCGCCTTGCAAGACAGGCGGAGAAATTTCATCGTCCCGTTATCTGCTTTATCGACACTCCCGGCGCATTCTGCGGAGTTGACGCCGAAAAGCGGGGTCAGGGCGAGGCTATCGCAAGAAATATCGCCGAGTTCATGACTCTTAAAACACCCGTTATCTCGGTGGTCCTCGGAGAGGGCGGCAGCGGCGGAGCACTTGCTCTGGGCGTTTGCGATGAGCTGGGCATGCTTTCCAACTCGCTGTATTCGGTGATATCGCCGAGAGGCTTTGCTTCCATTCTGTGGAAGGACGCTTCGCGTGAAAAGGAAGCCTGCGGGATCATGAAGATAACTGCCGAGGATCTTTGCAGACTGGAGATCTGCGATACCATTATCGAGGAGCCTGACGGCGGCGCTCACAATGACCCTAAGCAAACTGCCGAAAATATCGAAGAATTTTTGTTAAAAACGCTGAAAGAAAAAATGCAAATAGATATTGACGAATTGCTGGAACAAAGGTATACTAAATTTAGAAAAATCGGTGACTTCGAAGAGGGCACCGGGGGATATAATCCCGACGGCGAGGAGCTTATCGCTACCGACGAGGAATATTCCATGTAAATACGTTGTAAAGGCGATAAGCCTTTATATATACAAATCTGAAAGAATGGAGGAGCAGTAAGTGGTATTTGATAAAGTTAAGGAGCTCATCGTTGAGCAGCTGGACGTAGACGGCGAGAAGGTCGTTTCCGACGCTGTTATCACAGATGATCTGGGTGCTGATTCACTTGACGTTGTTGATCTCGTAATGTCGCTGGAGGAAGAGTTTGATATCGAAATTCCCGACGAGGCTGTTGAGAACATCAAGACAGTCGGAGATATCGTTAAGTACATTGAGGATAATCAGTAATTTCCGAAAATGAATGGGATCTGCATGGGGTTTCTCGGCAGGTCCCTTTGCTATTAGTGAATAGTGAATAGTGAATAGTGAAGAGTGAATAGTTGATAGTTAATAGTTGACAGTTAATAGTTGATAGTGAGTAGTTGATAGTTAAGAGCTGACAGTTAATAGTTAAGAGTTGACAGTTAGCAGTTAATGGCTATTTGATGCAGAAAGGGTGTTGTGAGTGGATATTGAGGTACTGCGGAATTATGCGGAGATAATCGAGAGCGGCAGCATAACCGCTGCGGCTAAAAAGCTTTATACCGCACAGGCTACCCTCAGCATGCAGCTGAAAAGCCTTGAAAAGGAGCTGGGCACCGTTCTGCTTATACGCACGGCTCACAGGCTGGAGCTGACCGATGCGGGAAGAATGCTGTACCGCCGCGCAAAGAGCATCTCCGCCATCGACAGCCAGATAAAAAATGACATCAGGGAGCTGGAAAACGGCGGCGACGGTACAGTAAGGATAGGCATATCCTCCGAGGAGGGGATAGCTGTCTGCGGGGATATACTGTCGGATATTGCCCGTATCTACCCAAAAATGCGCTTCGAGATATACGAAAAGCCCGATCATGAGATACTTGCCATGACCGAGGACGGCTCCGTTACTGCGGCGTTTGTCCGCACTCCCTGCACCATATCCGCCGATATGGAGGCGCTTTCCTTCGAGAGCGAGCCTATGGCGGCAGTATATGACCCGGAGCGCTTTTCCCTGAACAGCGACGCTTCGGGGATAGGCATGCTTGCGGGAAAAAGGCTTGCTGTGCGGAGAAAATATTCAGGGCTGCTGGAGGACGCTTTTTCCGAGAGGATGAAAAGAGCTCCGAAAAAATATGAAGCGCCTGTTATCGCGGTTTCTGCTGAAAGCGCATGGACTGTACTTAATGCGGCGGAAAAGGGCATAGCTGTGGGGATACTCCCGCTGTCCGCTGCCGAACAGGGAAAAAATACCGCAGTGAAGATAATTGACGAGCCGCTTTTTCACACTCAGCGGATAATCGTTTCAAAGAAAAGCGGGTACGCTTCTGCTGCGGAAAGGAAATTCCTCGAATATGCGGCGGCGCAGCTGAAAAATGTATAAATTTATTCCGAATATTCAAGCCTTGCAAGCTCTGCGCCCGTGTAGTAGTATTTTATTATCTCTTCATAGGTGAAGCCCTGCTCTGCCAGACATTTTGCGCCGTACTGGCTCATGCCCACGCCGTGTCCATATCCCTTTGTCACTATTGTGAGCGCGTCCCCGTCGGAAGAAAGCTCAAAGGCGGAGGACGGCAGGGAGAATATCCTGCGGATATCGCTGCCGCTTATGATAAGCTCCCCCGCCGATACCGTGAGGACCGTCCCCGAAGGCGATACGTCCGTGACCGATATTGCGGACAGGATATCCTCGGGGATATTTTTGTCGGGATATTCTGCCGCGAGCCGTCCGCGGACCTCAGCGGCAGTAAAGGTGAAGCTTTCGGAAAAATCGGCGGCGGCCTCATCAAAGGAGCTGTCCACGGGCATGAGATAGCTTACCGTGCTGCCCCAGACGTTTTCGGCGCTTTCCGTTTTCCCGGGGGATATGGCGTGAAAAGCTGCCACGATAGGCTCGCCGCCGCAGATTATCACCCTGTCCGAGACCGCTTTCACGGCTTCGGATATTTTTCTGTAAGCCTCGTCATAGCCGCTGCCGTACAGCTTTTTTGCCTCGTCCTCGGACAGGAAGCCCTGATATTTCTGCGGGTCGTCGGAGATATATGCTCCGCAGAGCTCAGGGTCGGGAGAGGACAGCTGCTCCTCGCGGCGGCGCACCGCATAGGTATGAGCTGCGGCAGCCTGCGCTTTCAGAGCCTCCTCGGGATAATCGGCGGGCATTTCCGCCATGACTGCGCCTATGACATACTCCTCCTCGGACATTTTCACCACCTCTCCCGTTTCCTCGCGGAGCACGTAAAAATCCTGGCTTCCCAGACATCGGTATATCTTTTCGGAGACAGTCTGCGTTTCGGCGGGAACTGGAGCAGTTTCGGACAGCTGTGTGTCCTCGGAGCCTTCACCGTCCTCGGGACGAAGCCTCGCCGCAAACACTACCGCTGCGGATATCAGCGCAAATGCGAACAGCATCTTTAACAAGCTTTTCATAGGGTCCTCCTTCGGTTTTCCGCTTTTTTGCGGGAACTGCCATTTTTCTCTTGATTTTTGCTTATGTTTGAAATGAAAAATTAATTTTCTTTTAAAAAATCTCTTGACAACGTGCATTGAATAGGCTATAATATTATTATATAATATCTTAGTATGTTTTTTGGTCGAAATTAGCAGGGAGTTTTCGGTTCTTTATTATAATACAAAATCTGATATGTGAAGGGAAGCTTGACAATGGCTAACAGTTTGAAGAAAAAATCATCGGGAGAAAAAAGCCTTCCGTCCATCGGTCTGCCCAAAAAGACGTCGATGCTCGTTTTTGTTATCACAATCGTGCTTGCGGCTGCTCTGAGATTTCAGCAGCTCCTGACTAATGTGAATTTCAACACGGGAAGGTATATCGACGACAGCTTCGCGAAAAATTATCCGGTCATGGTGATAATCCTGGGACTTATCCTTATGGCTGCGGTATTGGTGCTGGGCGTGGCTTCGGATAAGGTCGTCGATGAGTGCATACTTATAAATCCATGGCGCCTCAGATATGACAGGCTCAATAAGAAAATGCCTTCGGCTGCAGGCTATTCGTCCATGCTCATGTGTCTGCTGCTGCTCCTTGACGGCGGTATGAAGATCGCTCAGACAGTAAGCCGCAATATGGAGATAAGAGACGCTATCCTCGACGAAAAGGAAGCGAAAAACTACAGCCTCCTGACAGGATTCGGCGTCTGGGACTGGATCGAGATAGTCCTTATGCTGATGGTATTCGCCATCTTCCTGACCATGGCTATGAACATATTCAAGAAAGAGGGCATCTCCCGCGCAAACTGTGCTGCACTGACAATTTTCGCAGCATGGAAGGTGCTGGACATATTCAAGATGTTCTCGGGAAATACAGTTATTGCCGTTTCCTCCGAGAAGGTCTATGAGCTTATCACAGATATGGCGGCAGTGGTGTTCTTCCTCGCGGTATCGAGACTCTTTATGGGAATGGAAAAGAAATCTACCCGCTTCTGGGTCTGCATGTGGGGATATTTCACATCTATTATTGCAGCTGTTTCCGTTCTCCCCAGATATGCTACACTGTTCGTTCCCACAGGCTACGACGACAGACTCGGCATGGGCATGCCCAGCATAAGCGATATCGGTCTGATATTCCTGCCTGTCTGCATCGTTGCAGTGTTCTGGACGGGATATTCCTACAGAGAAATGCCTAAGGGCATCGCTAAGGAAAAGCGCTGGACTCTCAACGCAAGACCCAAGGATACCGATATGGATAATCTGGACGTGGACGGCGTAGATACCGATACTATCTGAATAAAATTTTGCCGAGGGGTGCGGTCGGACAGCTTTCGTTTCCGACTGCGCCCTT
>JBJFHQ010000352.1:0-1946 GCA_051893755.1 Oscillospiraceae bacterium | reverse complement strand
AGAGTAAGCCGAGCAATCAGCAAATTGTGTTAACTATTATCTATATACTATTAACTATTAACTGTCAACTATTATCTATTCACTCTTCACTATTCACTATTATCTATTCACTATTATCTATTCACTATTCACTATCTTTTTATTTCCGGAGGTTATTGCTATAAGAAGTCTGAAATTATGTGCTGCTCTGGCTGCGGCTTCGATGCTGACGGGTTGCAGTCTTTTTTCCTCCGCAGAGGGGCTCCTCGTCCCGCCCATGCTTTCCGAGGAGCAGAACAGAGTTTATGAAGCCCTTACCGACGCAGTGGGCAGCGTCAATCTTATTTTCCCGAAAAACGGCGAGAACCGCTCCGCCTATATTTTCGCCGATCTTGACGGCGACGGCTCGGATGAGGCAGCCGTGTTCTATCAGCTGCCCGACGGCGGCGAAAGCGTTGTCCGCATGAATATCCTCGACAGCAACAGCGGTGAGTGGCGGTCCGTGTACGATACTGCGGGCACGGGAGTTTCTGTGGACTGCGCCGTGGTCAGGCAGATAGGAAGGTCGGGAAAGACCTATATCGCCGCAGGATATAATCTTATCACTTCGGGTGATAAGGTGCTGGAGATATATTCCTACGAAAACGGCGTTACCGAAAGAGTGTACTCCGACAGCTACAGCAGCTTTATGGTCACCGATCTCACCTCCGACGGAAATTACGAGCTGATAAGCATCAACGGGAATACCGATAATCAGTCCGCCCGTGCGGCTCTGATCTCCGAGGACGATTCGGGCAGGCTCTGCGAGACCTCGAAGGTGCGGCTGAGCAGCCAGAGCATAGGCTTTGAAAGCATTTCCGAGGGACATATCGCCGAAAATACGGCGGCGGTATTTATCGACGAGATAAACGGAAACGGCTCCGTTTCTACCGAGATAATATACACTGTGGACGGAAATCTGCGCAACCCCGCAGAGGTGGAGGGGAGCACTGTTCTTGCCGATACTCTGCGGCAGAGCGGATATATCTGCGCCGATGCGGACGGCGACGGCATCACCGAGATACCCGTCACCGAGGTCTGCCCCGGCTATGAAAATGAGACGGAAAAGCTTCTGCTGACCGACTGGTGCGTTTTCGACAACTACAGCATTACCCGTAAGTACACGGGCTGGTACAACAAGGCGCAGAGCTGGACGATGATGTTCCCAGGCAGATGGGAGGGTCTTGTTACCATGAAGATAGACAGCGCTTCGGGTGCAGCGGTGTTCTGCCGATATAACGAGAATATCAACTCCTCCCCCGAGCTTATGCGCATACTCGCAGTGAGCGCCGAGGACAGCTCGGCATATATCGGGGAGGGCTGGCAGCTTATCGAACAGATAGGCGACGCCTGCTATATGGTGAAGCTTGCCGACGACAGCGAAGAGTCGCTGGTGCTTACGCTGACCGAGGTCAGGAACAATTTTTATGTGATAGAGTAATATTGCTTGTTTCAGAAAGGAGCATTTCAATGAGTGAAGATACAAAACAGCCCTTTAAGTCGAAAATAGGCGGACAGGCACTTATCGAGGGCATTATGATGAGAGGGATAGATACCTCTGCTATGGCATGCCGTCTGCCCGACGGGACTATCGACGTGGAAACATGGAAGATTCGCAACGGAAAAAGCGCTCCATGGTATGCGAAAACGCCATTTATCAGAGGCTGCTTTAATTTCGGAGTGTCCTTGTGGGACGGGCTTAAATGTATGATGAAGTCCGCCCAGAAGCAGGTCACCGACGACGACGAGGAGGACGACCCCGAGGAAATGAACCGCTTTGAGCGCTGGCTAAGCTCAAAGCTGGAGGGCGAACACGGCAAGGAGATAATGAATACTATCATGCTGGTGGTATGCGTGGCGGCGATGATAATTGCGGTGTGCGTGTTCAAATTCGTGCCTGCGGCGCTGTCGTCGCTGCTGAAATATGC
>JBJFHQ010000351.1:0-7437 GCA_051893755.1 Oscillospiraceae bacterium | reverse complement strand
ATAAAAAGTTCGCCAGCCTTTCAAGGCTGCAGGTTTCCAAAGGGCGGAGCTCTGCTCCGCCGAAAACGAACCGTGAATAATCGCAAAATCTAAGCCCAAATCCGAGCAAGTGCTCCGCCGAAAACGAACAATTACTCGTATTTAACATATAAGCCGACAACCCCAAAGAACATTAACGAAAACGAACATCAATCGTCAAGCGAACGAAAACAAACCACAAGCAGAAGGGAGCAGGAAAAGTGCCAAAGGTAAGGCTGCTGAAAAAGGAATTGTATGAGCTGATAGCTGCGGGCGAGGTCATCGAACGTCCGAGCTCAATTATCAAGGAGCTGACGGAAAATTCTATCGACAGCGGCGCCTCCGCTGTTACAGTGGAGATAAAACAGGGCGGAATAAGCTATATGCGCGTTACCGATAACGGCTGCGGAATTGCTCCCGAGGACGTGCCTACCGCTTTCCTTCGCCATGCTACCAGCAAGATAGAGTCTAAGGACGATCTCTCCGATATACATACGCTGGGCTTTCGCGGTGAGGCTCTCGCTTCTGTGGCGGCTGTTGCCCGAGTGGACGTGATGACTAAGGAAAAAACTGCGCAGTACGGCGTTCACTATGTCATCGAGGGCACCGAGGAAAAGCTCTGCGAGGAGTGCGGCTGCCCCGACGGAACAACTATTGTGGTCAGGGATATTTTCTACAACGTCCCCGCAAGACTGAAATTTCTCAAAAAGGACGTGTCCGAGGGCAACGATATTGCACGAATAGTCGAAAAAATCGCCCTCTCTCACCCCGAGGTGTCAATAAAATTTATCCGCGACAACAAGCAGATAATGTTCACCCCGGGCGATAACAAGCTTTACTCCGCAGTATATTCTGTGCTGGGCAGACAGTTCGCTTCGTCGCTTATCCCTGTGGAGTATTCCATGAATAACGTCAAGATAACGGGGTATACCGTCAAGCCCGTGTTCGGCATGAAAAACCGCAAGCTCCAGACCTTTTTCGTCAACGGCCGATATGTGCAGTCCTTCACCTGCATACGTGCACTGGAGGAAGCCTACAAAAACAGCATCATGGAGGGAAAATTTCCTGCCTGCGTGCTGCGGCTGGAGATAGATCCCTCTGCTGTGGACGTGAACGTGCACCCGCAGAAAATAGAGGTCCGCTTCACCGAGGAACGGGCAGTCTACGAAACGGTCTATTTTGCGGTGAAAAATGCTATACTCTCCGACAGCAAGCCTAATGAGATAGATATCCCCAAGCCAAAGCCAAACTATAACAAGCCCATGTTCGGCGAGGCGGCAAGCTATGTGCAGACTCAGATGCCTTCACAGCCGAAAAAGGAAGCGTTCTCTCACATAAAGGCGGAGGATTACGCTGCTGCGGCGAGCACACATCAGCCGAAAACGGAAAAGCCCGGCAAAAATATCCCCGACAGAATTTCTGCCGAGGATTACAGGGCTATTGCCGCAGGGAAAAGCTTGTCATCATTTAAGAGCAATACTCCGCCGAAAAGCGCGGCTCCCGTTACGCCTGCTCCAATAGCGCAGGCGGCGGAAAAGAGCGTGCCGCAGCCTTCGGCAGCTTTGCCGAAAAATATCCCCGAAGAGGGTATCCCTATCGAACAGCTTGCCCCCGTGGCAGAGCCTAAGGAGTATAAGTATATCAATGCGGAGTCCTTCGGCAGCAGGGAAAATGCTCCAGATGAGCAGCCTGCGGCTCCCGAAGTTCCCGAGTATCACCGCGAGCCTGTTTTCCGTCTGATAGGCGAGGCGTTCAAGACCTACATCATCGCAGAAATGGACGACGATATCATCTTCGTGGACAAGCACGCCGCCCATGAGCGCATCAATTTCGAGCGCATGAAGTCGGGCGAGGTGGACCTGAAATGCCAGATGATGTTCGACTGTCCCGAGGTGCGCCTTACATACAGCCAGTATGATTCCGTCTGCGAGAATATGCAGACCATAAAGTCGCTGGGCTTCGATATCGAGCCGCTCAGCTCGCCCGTTATCCGCGTCAAGGGGATACCTACCATACTGGACGCCTGCGATGCTGCGGATATCGCTTCCGAGCTTGCCCAGAATCTCGACGAGCACAAGCACGACCCCATGCCCGAAATACTGGACGATATGCTCCACAGCATAGCCTGCAAGGCCTCTGTCCGTGCCAACGACAAGACCAGCCCCAAGGAGCTTGAAGCTATTGTGAAGCGGATATTCTCCGACGAACGGATAAGGTATTGTCCGCATGGCAGACCCGTGATGTTCAAGCTCACCCGAAGAGAGCTGGAAAAGCAGTTCAGGCGTATCGTATAAAAAAGCCGTCGTCGGAAAACCGATGACGGCATGATTTATATGTAATAAGCTCAGGCGTTTTCTGCGGTCAGCTTTTCCTCGGCTTCGGAAACCTTGCCGTCCTTGAGCAGGTCGCGTATCTCCGACAGAAGAACCACCTGCGGGTCGGGAGCGGGCTCGGGCTCGGGTTCCTTTTCTTCCTCTTCCTTCTTCTTGCCAACAGACATGAGCTTGTTCACAGCCTTGACCATGACGAAAAGAATAAGTGCCATGATAAGGAAATTGAGCACAGCTGAGATAAACGAGCCGTAATCAAAAGAAACGCCGTTTATGGTGAACTGTCCGCCCACAAGGATAAGGTTGCCTGCCTCGTCCTTTTCGCAGCCGCCCGTGAGAAGTGCGATAAGGGGATTGATAAAGCTGCTTGTAAGAGCTGAAACGATGTTCTGGAATGCGGCACCGATGATAACGCCCACAGCCAGATTCATAACATTGCCCTTTGAGATGAACTCCTTGAACTCATGAATGAGTCCGCCTGCCTTTTTTTCGATGTCGGCTGCTGTTGTTTTTTTATCTGACATTTTAAATCGTCCTTTCATGTAGAATATAATAGAATTATAATACAAATTACCGCATGAAATAAATAATAATCTGTGAACTTTGTGTTATTTTTATATCACAGCCTGCCCTCGACCAGCCGCCGCACAATGACGTTCACAAATATCAGTATGACAACGACCATCGCCGCAATTGCGCAGCCCTCCGCGGTTACGGTGTACTCGGGGATCAGCCTGAAAAACTCGCAGGCGAACACAAAGCCTATCAGCAGATTCACCAGCGTATATCCGATGCCGATAAGCGCCGCCGAGGATTTTTTCATGCTTACTCTCAGCATTGCAAGCCCCGGAAGGACTATAAAGAAGCACAGCGCCAGCACTGCTGTGCCCACCGATACAAGCAGGCTCTGGGACATTATCGTGCAGTACACGCACATTGCCACATCTGCCAGCAGATTCAGCGCAACTATCGTTTTAAAAAAGCCGTGACGATAATTATTCAAAATTTTTCACTCCTGTATTTTTCGTGATCTTTATTTATTATGGACAGGCTCAGTGGAGTTCATGCTGTTTCGGGACATATTTTTTTCCCTGCCATGAATTCCTCCGCCGCATTTCCTTGTCTATCTCGTTCATTACGACAAATTTCTTTCTGCTCCAGAGGGGCGCTATCAAGGTATCAGCTGCGCCGTCCCCGGTGAGACGCTCTATGCAGACATCGGGCGGTATGAGCTCCAGCTGATCGCAGATGATATCCACATATTCCTCCGGCGTGGGCAGCTCAAATTCTCCGCGGAGATATTCCTCCGCCATAGCCGTTCCCTGTACGATATGGAGCAGATGCAGCTTTATGCCGTGCAGCTTCAGCCCGGACAGTGTCCTTACGGTGTCGAGCATCATTTCCTTTGTCTCGCCGGGAAGTCCGTTGATGATGTGCACGCAGATATTTATCCCCCGTGAATGAAGCTTTTCATAGCCGTCGAGAAAATCCGCATAGGTATGACAGCGGTTTATTCTGCGGGCAGTTTCATCGTGGATAGTCTGGAGCCCCAGCTCAACGGTGAGATAGGTCCGCTCGGACAGCTCTGCCAGATAGTCTGCGGTCTCGTCGGAGATGCAGTCGGGACGGGTGGATATTGCCAGTCCGCACACATCGGGAAGAGACAATGCCTCCTCGGTCATTTTTCTTATCTTTTCCAAAGGGCCGTAGGTATTGGTATTCGCCTGAAAATAGGGGATATATTTCCCGCTGCTCCATTTTTCGTTCATTTTTCGGCGGACATCGAAAAACTGCTCGGATATGGTCTTTTCGGGGTCTCCCGCAAAGGTTCCGCTGCCCTCGGAGCAGTAGGTGCAGCCGCCTGTGCCCTTTGCTCCGTCGATATTCGGACAGCTAAATCCCGCATTCAGGGATATCTTCATGACCTTGCAGCCGAAACGCTCCCGCAGCATATAGTTCTGCGTAAGATAGCGCTTTCCGCCGCCCACGCAGAAATAAGGATTATTGTCGTTTTTTGTACTCATGTTATTTATTATAACATGTCTCTTCGGAAATTTCAATAGAATTTTCAATTCTGTCATAAAATATTATAAAATTTTGTGGGAAATGCAGGGCAGTATAGTGTATAATATATAATATAGTGTTACGCTCTGAATGAGCTACGATTTATTTTTCATGCGGGTGTGTGAATAAGGAGGGACAGAAATGAGAAACGTATTGGTAACAGGCGCGTCGGGACTTATCGGAAAAGCAGTCTGCGAAGGACTTCTCTCCCATAATACTGCTGTTGTGGGCACGGATAATTCTCCCTGTGATATTGCGGATAATCCGAATTTTAAGTTTATCAGAGCGGATATTACCAATAAGGAAACTATCGAGAGGATAATCACCGAAAATAAGGTCGATGCCCTTGTTCATCTTGCATGTACAGTTGATAATGATTTCCCCGATGTCCTTACCGCTGAGCAGGAAAAGGATTCTGCGGCGGTGGATAAGTATCTCTATAAATTTGCCGTTGCGGAGAATTTAAAGGATATTATTATGATGAGCACTCATCAGGTGTACGCTCCTCAGAAAACAAGAGAGCCTATCAGAGAGATATCTCCCGAAAAGCCCATTACTACATACGCAAAGATAAAACAGGATTCCGAAAAGGCTCTTAAGGCTGCTCTGAAAAAGGGCGGCACAATGGGTGTTATTATGAGGACCTGTCCCGTATATACAAAGGATTTCACCGATAACCTCCGCAGCAAGGTCTACGATGCAAAGGAAGGCTGCGCATTTGTTTACGGCTACGGCGATTACGGCTACTCCTTCACCTGCGTGTACAATATCGTGGATTTTGTGGTGGGTATCTTAGGTCAGAAAAATGCCATGAACTACGAGGGTATATATAACGTCTGCGACAGCAAGCCTATCCTTGCTAAGGAGATAGTGGATTATCTCAGAGAGGCTCACAAGCTGGGCGCTGTTATCGAAAAGAACTACAGCAGCGAAAACGTTAAGTCGGTTTTCGGCATTCTCCCCGGAAAAGCCGCAAAGAGCGAGTATCGCTTCAACGATATCAGCATCGCCTGCAGCAATATCTCCTACGACAACACCAAGGCACAGAGAATTTCAAGCTTCCGCTGGAAGCTCTCAAATACGAAATAAAAACGCGGTACCGAAACGATGTCGGTACCGCTTTTGCATTAGAACCTGTCCACATAGGCGTATACGTACGTCTTTTCGGCAAATTTTGCCGCAGACTGCGTTAAAAATGCTTGACGGGCGCCAGCCCGCCTGCGCATTTTTGCATTGTCTATAGCGCAGAACACTGCGCTTACAAAATTATGCTCGAAAATCCGCACACATATCCTATGTGGACAGGTTCTTACTTTACAGTATTGTTTTTCAGAACGTTGGAAAATTCCAGCGCCTTGCCCACGTCTCCGTCAACGGTGAGCTTCTTTGTGGTAAATGCCGCAACGGGGTCAAGCTTCTGTGTGATGAGCTTGATGAAGTCCTCGGGACTTATATTGATAGCGCAGTTTTTGTCGATGTACTCGTAGGGTTCGATATTGATCTTTCCGTTGAGGAACTCAATGTAGAAAACGCCGCCGTTTTCGCCTGTAAGATTGATCTGCACTGCGATAAAGTAGTCATTGCTCGGTGATTTTACTGTCTTTGCCAGTTCACGGGTCTTTTCAAGGGTTTCGTTAAAGGTCATAGCGGTTGCTCCTTAGATATATTTCGGGAAAGCTTCCCGATCATATCTATATTTTAACATATCCGAGAAAATATGTCAATACAAATTTTTGACAGATGTGATATCCTTTACCACCTCGGAGGCGATGATAAGTCCCGCCGCCGACGGCACAAACGCGTTTGAACCGGGGATATCACGCCGCACCGTGCATTTGCGCTCCGTTCCCGGGGGACATATGCAGTGCTCGCGGCAGGATATGCTCATATCCTCCTTTACGGGCAGGGGCTTTTCCTTGGAGTATACCACCTTAAGGCTGTCAACGCCCCGCCTGCGCAGCTCGTACCGCATCACCCTCGCAAGGGGACATACCGACGTTTCGTAGATATCCGCCACCTCCAGCATGGCAGGATTCACCTTGTTTCCCGCGCCCATGGAGCTTATGACGGGAGTTCCTGCCTTTTTCGCATTCATTATTATCTCTATCTTGCCCGTTACTGTGTCGATAGCGTCCACCACATAGTCATACTCGGTGAAATCGAATTGGTCCGATGTTTCGGGCATGTAGAAGCATTGATGCTTTGTTACCTTGCAGTCGGGATTTATCTCATGGATACGTTCTTCGGCGGCGTCCACCTTGTACTGTCCAACGGTTTTTCTTGTGGCGATTATCTGTCGGTTCAGGTTAGTAAGGCAGACCTTGTCATCGTCGATGATATCTATTGCACCCAGTCCGCTGCGGACCAGCGCCTCCACCACATAGCCGCCCACGCCGCCTATGCCGAACACGGCGACTCTCGACGAATACAGCTTTTCCATGGCAACATTACCGAAGGTGAGCTCTGTTCTCGAAAACTGATTAAGCATGATGTTATACTCCTTTTATAAATCCTATAGGATAAGTGGATATAAATGAGAAATTCAAAGGCAAGAATGCTCGGATATTCTTGCCTTTATTTTTTATGAAAAAATTCAGTCGCCTATCTTTATTTCAAGTATAGGCTCTGCCACGCTTGCTCCCGCGGGGACCATGGGAAGAACGTTGATATCCTTGTCGATGATGCAGTTGATAAGCACGGGCTTGTTCAGGCTTACCGCCTTTTCCAGTGCAGGACGTACCTCGCTCTTCTTTGTTATGGTGATGCCCTCGATGCCGAATGCCTTTGCAAGCATATCAAAATCTGTGGGTTTTTCCAGTGTGGTCTGGGAGAAATGGCAGTTGTAGAAAAGTCTCTGCCACTGGCGCACCATGCCCAGTACGGAATTGTTGAACACCAGCTCGATAACCGGCAGCTGATACTTTGCCAAGGTGGAAAGCTCGGACATGTTCATGTAGAAGCTGCCGTCGCCTGCAACGTTGACTACTGTTCTGTCGGGACTTCCTACCTTGCTGCCGATAGCTGC
>JBJFHQ010000350.1:0-1592 GCA_051893755.1 Oscillospiraceae bacterium | reverse complement strand
CTTCACGCCACGTTTTTCCGCCTCGGGAATGCAGAGCTGTCCTCCCGAAACGAGAGTCTCCTTGTTGGCAAGAGCCACATCGTGTCCATGCTCGATAGCGGTAAGCGTCGGGAGCAGTCCAACCATGCCCACCACAGAATTGACAGGCAGGTCGATATCATCGTCCGCCGCAAGAGCACACAGCCCCTCCATTCCGCAGAGTATCTCGGTATCGGTATCGGCAAGCATTCCTTTCAGCTCGCCGTAATATTTTTCATCGAAGATGCAGACCCTTTTCATGTGAAATTCCCGAGCCTGCATAGCAAGGGTCCTGTAATTCTTAAGAGCCGCCGCACTTTTTACGGCTATGCCATGCTCTCTGCAAACCTCCAGAGTCTGCTTTCCGATAGAGCCTGTAGAGCCTAAAACAGATATAGTTTTCATAGTTGACCATGCTTTCTGTGTTAAAGTCAAAAGGCGTACAAAAGCCATGTACGCCCCTTATTCATATTATTATTCGCCGAATCAGATAAATATTTCAAAGAATGTAAGGAAGATGACCATAAAAGGCACAACGAACAGCACACTGTCGAATCTGTCCATGATGCCGCCGTGTCCGGGAAGGATATTTCCGTAATCCTTGACATCGTGCTCTCTTTTAAGGAGTGAAGCGGCAAGGTCGCCGATCATTCCGAGAATGGACGAAAGCAGTCCCACAACAGCCGCAGCGACGTAGTTCACTCCGAATATGATGCCGTGAGCCGCCTGATATTTCTGATAGCACAGGCAGAAAAGGCAGATCACGATGATAGTCGTAAGGACTCCGCCGATAGCACCCTCAACGGTCTTCTTAGGGGAAATATCGGGACAGAGCTTGTGCTTTCCGAGAAAGGTCCCCGCAAAGAATGCACCTGCGTCGGATATCCACGCAGCTGCCAGTGCAATGACAAAGTAAGCTATCCCGTGGATATCGCTCATATAATAAAGGCTGACCATTCCGCTGAGCGAAAATGAGACCAGTATGGTGCAGGTTATCATTTCGCAGAGCTTCGCAAATGGGAGCTTTTTATGATCTCCCACATACCCTACGAGCATAAGTATCATAACAATGGCAGACAGAAACAGCCTCCAGCGAATACTCGGCTCGTATGCGCACAGGAAAGGCATGACTGCGCCGTATATAAAGCAGCCTACAGTATGAGTTTTAAATTCCATGCAGCCGCAGACCTTAAGGAGCTCATAGAGCGCACCCACGATCAGCACGGCAACAGCGGCGGGAAGAACCGGCGTATCTGCAAAACACAATATAATTACAGCCAGAGTTATTCCCACAACTGCGGTCAAAATTCGCTTTGCCAAAATAATCCTCCAATTTACGTACTACGATAATGTTAAATATCAGCGTCCGAGCGCAGGATATCCGCCTACACTCCGCCGAATCTGCGGTTCCTTTCGGAGTAAGCCGCAAGTGCCTTGTCAAGGTCGGCAGCCGTAAAATCAGGCCACAGAACATCCGAAAAATAGTATTCCGCATAGGCGCACTGCCATATCAGAAAGTTTGACAGCCTGTACTCTCCGCTGGGACGGACCACCAGATCAACATCGGGGGCGCC
>JBJFHQ010000349.1:0-7482 GCA_051893755.1 Oscillospiraceae bacterium | reverse complement strand
CAGAGCCGTTTCGAGAGCGCTTCACTTCTTTGACGAGAGCGACAGAGCTGTTAAGGAATTTGAAGCCCTTAAAAACGATGATATCGCAGAATTTTTCCGTCTTGTGAATGCCAGCGGAAGCAGCTCGTATAAGTTCCTGCAGAATGTGTTCCCATTAAAAAATCCCGGGCAGCAGGCAGTCGTTCTCGGACTGTACACCGCAGAGAGCGTGCTTGAGGGCAAGGGTGCGAGCCGGGTTCACGGCGGCGGCTTTGCGGGTACGATCCAGGCGTTTGTACCGAATGAGAAGTCGGAAGAGTTTACCGAAAAAATGGAGCATCTTTTCGGCAAGGGCAGTGTATATAAACTGTACATACGTCCCGTGGGAGGTTACAGAGTAAGCTGAGCAGTTATCCGTAATGCAGATCTTAGCTTATCGAACTGAAAATGGTATAGAAAAAGGCCGGCGTAAAAACGTCAGCCTTTTTTGTTATCATGTTCCAGCTCCAGAAGATATTCCTTGACCGATATACCGCAGGCAAATCCTCCGATACCTCCGTCCTTTGAGATAATGCGATGACAGGGAATAACTATCATTATCGGATTCTTGTTCACAGCCTGCCCGACGGCACGTGCTGCTTTTATGTTCCCGATGCCTGCGGCGATGTCCTGATAGCAGGCGGTCTTTCCGTATGGGATATCCGTCAGCTTTTTCCATACGCTCTGCTGAAATGCCGTCCCCTTCGGAGATATGGGCAGCTTAAAGACTGTCCGTCTGCCCGAGAAATACTCGTCAAGCTGTCTGCATGCTTCGGTGAGCAGCTCGGAGCATGGAGCCGCAGATTCTGCATTATTATCAAGATAAATTCCGGTGATACAGCCGCTTTCCTCCCTGACAACAAGCGTACCTATGGGGCTTGCGTATGTAAAGCCTGTCACCGGGTCATTCCTCTTCATCGTCGTCTGAGAGCTTTGAGGGGTCGGCGGAGTTCATGCGGAAGCTCTTTTTGTAGGTGAGAGGACTTACTCCCACGCTCTTTTTAAATTTATTGTGGAAATAGTTGATGTTGCTGTAGCCCACCATTTCCGCGACCTCGTAGACCTTGTACTCGTCCATGGCAAGGAGCCGCTTTGCCTCGGTTATGCGTATGGAATCCAGATAGTTGTTGAAATTCTCACCTGTGTACTGGTGGAAGACCTTGCCCAGATAAGCGCTGTTGTAGCCGAATATCTGCGCCAGCATTTCAAGGCGGAGCTCCTGATTGTAGTTGGACTTGATATACTGAACGACCCGTTCCATGGTGGATTTTGTGGTCCGTCCGAAGCAGATGTTCGATACCTCGGTAAATGTGGATTTGAGCAGCCTGATGATATCGAAAAGGCTGTTCTGCTCGCCTATTTCGGAAATGAGCTTTTCACCTAAGATATCGTCCTGCTTTTTCTCTGCGGAGCTTTTCACTATCTTTGAGCGGATATCCATCACGAGAGTGATGCAGATGACCTTTATCCTTTCGGGAGGATATTTCTTGCACCGCAGATTGTCCATGAGGATATCGAGAGTTTTTTCCAGCTTAACGGTGTCGTTTATCTCCATAAATGCGAATATCTGTGAGGTTATCTCGGGCATGCTCATGACTTCCTCGGGGGTGCGGTTCATAACGTCCTCGGTCACAACGCCGTAATGAATATACAGGAAACGGCAGCTATAAAGCTTATACGCGGATTTATAGGAATTGCAGATCTCCGCGGGAGAGGAAACGGTATTACCCACAGCGATGAATATGATGCCGCTGAAGCTTTTGTTCAGGCGGTAGAGCATTTCCATGATGCCGCTGTGCTTCCAGCCCTTGAAAACGATGGCCTGCATGCCGCTTAAGTCCATGGACACGATATCCACGTTGCCGCAGTTATTGAAGAATTTATTCACATTGGAAATGACGGACGAACGGTGCTCGGGAGAATCCTTATCGGTGCAGCTGATTATCGCGGTGGCGTATGAGGAAAAAGTATATCCCGCCGACTGTGCTTCCTTGATAGCCTTGGGATCGCCCGAAAGGAGACCCTTTGTGAGCTGTTCGTTGATATATTCGCAGCCCTTTGCAAGGCGGAAATCCAGTTCCCGTTCCTTCAGTATCTTGTCGCGGACGTTTTTCAGACATTCGATAAGCTCGTCCTCGTCCACTGGCTTGAGGATATAGTTTTCCACGCCCAGCGAAATGGCGTTCTTGGCATTGGAGAAGTCGGAATAGCCCGAAAGGATTATCACCTTGCCCGAGAAGCCCTTAGCGATAGCCTCCTCGGTCATTTCGATACCCGATTTTCCGGGCATCTTAACATCTGCGATAACGATGTCGGGGTGAAGAGACATTATCTTATCGAGACCGTCGTCGCCGTCCTCGCCCTCTCCGATCACGCTGAGTCCCAGCTCATCCCATGGGATCATCATTTTTATACCTTGTCTGACGTTAGGTTCGTCATCGACGAGCATCACATTAAGTATCTGCATTACTGTTTCCTTTCCTGGTATTTTCGGGGAAGCGCGGGAGCATTATCCTGACGCTTGTACCCTCGCCCTCTTTGCTTGTTACCGATATTCCGTATATATCGCCGTAGCTCATCTGGATACGTTTGTTAACGTTGGTAAGACCGATGCTCTTTCCGCTTTCGGTATTGTTCTCAGACAGCTTTTTGTCGATCTGCTTCATTTTTTCGGGAGTTATCCCGACGCCGTTGTCCGCCACGTCGATGTAGACGTACTCGCCGCAGTAGTAGATATGAACGTCGATCCTTCCGTTGGATTTGGAGCTTTCGATGCCGTGAACAAAAGCGTTTTCCACGATAGGCTGGATTATCAGCGGCAGGATCATATAATCATCGCTGACAGAGGAGCGTATCTCATAGGATATCTTGTCTCCGAACCGTGCGGACTGCAGCTCCAGATAGCTGTTTGTAAAATCCATTTCCGATTTAAGTGTGACATTTTCGGTCTTAAGCTCCAGACACCGCCGCATGAACTTGCCGAGCTTTTTGATCAGGTCGGCGGTCTCCTTGTCGTTGTTGCAGAAAGCCTTCATGCGGATGGTTTCCAGTGTATTGTAAAGGAAATGGGGATTTATCTGACTGGCGAGAGCCTTGAATTCGGCATCGCGCTGATTGAGCTTCAGGCGTTCCGATTCCAGCTTTGCGTTATAGATATCGTTCATCATCAGCTGCATGCTGTCTACCATTATGCAGAGGTCCTCTTCAAGCTGAGCCACCTCATCGTGGTCCTTAAGCTCTCGGGTAACGTTGAAGTTTCCCAGCGCAACGCTGTGCATCTTATCCCGAAGCATAGTGATGCGGCGGCTGAAGGAAATTACAAAAAGAATGACGATCAGAAGCGATATCACAAAGAGAAGCAGTATGTACAGTGAATAAAAGGTGGTAAGCCTTTGATTTTCGGCTTCAAGGCTGCTTCCGGGATTGATAAGAAAGATCTGAAAAACATTTTCCGAAAGTCCGCAGCTGAATGTTTTCAGGATAGTGAGGGCGGAAATATTGTTGAATTCCGAATCAATGACCTCTTCGACGTTGGGGTCGGTAAAATCCGTAGAGGAGACCGCAATGATATTTCCCGCGTTTATTCCTTCAAGGGAGCTGAAGTACACGATGCCGTTGTTGATCGAGAGAACGGTCTTATATGTGTCGTCGCTGATATAATCTCCGAGCCAGTCGGGATTTATCGCCAGTACTGCCACAGCGCAGGGAGTGCCGTCGGCACCGCATATTCTTCTCACGCAGCTCAGATATGTTTCGGTCGTGACAGGATCCCTTATGACCCTCCACAGCGGAAAGGGGGAGTCGATCGCGGCATTGTACCAGTTCTGCGACATAACGCTCTCGTCGGCGAATCGGAAGTTTGAATTGAACACAAAATCGTCTCTGGGGATATATACCCTGATAGCCTTCAGCTGAGGAAAAATAGAGACGTAATTGTCGATCATATCGTTATCTGCGTAGAATCTGTATATTTCGGATCTCTTTGAATATTGTCCGCAGATAAAGGCGGGGATATCGTCGCCGTTGCAGATAACATCGGTTATATTTTCTATGGTATAGACCATATCGGTAAGGTGTATCCTGATATAGTCCGTATTCTTGATGGCGTTGTCGGTTTCGTTTTTCGAGAGATTTGTCCTTATCGTATAAAGCAGGAACATACTTCCTATAAAAACAGGGATTATCACGATTATGTAGATAAGCATCATTTTTGTGCGGAGCATATGTCCGTTGAAAAAATGCTCAAATTTTTTCAGAATACTCAAAAGCTTCATGCCTTTCCGAAAAGTAATAAAAGGTATGGGCAGAGGTGAGCAGGGTGCTGCTTCAAAAGCTCCGCCTATTTTATTATAACACTAATTTTTGCAATTTTCAATAGCAAACAGCTGATTTTTTCTATAAAAAAGTAAAAATATCATATTTTTCACTGTATAATGAGTGTATTGACAAAATGGAAAAAATATTGTATAATATTACCTATAAAATGTGCGGCAGTTAAAAAAATCTGATAGATATGCCTATATCGTATCATGCCGGAGCGTCCGGGGTCATGCGGCATGAGACAGATAAAAAGCAGATCAATTTTTATTTCATGGTATTGGAGATCGACATGAGGAAAATGTTTTTCAGATATCTTGCGGTCATCATGCTGATCGCAATGATATTCATTATAATACTGAACAACTATATTACGGGGATGATCGGCGAGAAGTATATCGAACAGCAGGCAAAGGGTACGATATATCAGGTGATCGAAAAGATAAAGTCCAGCGAGACGGAGACCGAAGAGCTGAAGGCTCGTCTCAGCGAGGATTATCTGACCAGATGCAGGGCTTTTTTATATATGGCTGAAAGCAATCCCGAAATCCTCACCGATACCGATGAGCTGAAACGTATCACCGAGCTTCTCAATGTGGACGAGCTTCATGTTATCGGCAGAGACGGTAAGATCATAAACAGCTCCGTAGACAGATATATCGGCTTTGATATGTCCTCCGACCCTCAGTCTGCCGAATTTCTGGGGCTGTTTGAAGAGGGCTCGTCGGGTAAGCTCGTTCAGGATATAATGCCCAACGGCGTCGAGGGTAGGGAATTTCAGTATGTGGGACTGGTGATGTCCGACAGGGAGCATATCCTGCAGATCGGAATGAAGCCCGAACGATATATCCAGGAGCTTAAAAAGAGCAATCTTTCAAATTATATTGAAAATTCAGCCGAGAAAAATTCGAGCATTTTTATCATAAATAAGCAGACGGGAAGATATGATAATCATTCCGACCGCTCTCTTGTGGGCGCACTGACATCGGAGGTGCCCGATTTGGACCTGTTCTACGAAAAGTACAGCAGCGGCGGAATGTATACATACCTTGATGTGAAGTATTACCTGTACGTCAGCGAGTACGAGGATAAGCTTATCGGAGTAAGCTACGACTACGCCTCCATTATGATGCTTATGCAGAATATGAGGATACTGACCATCGTTTTTGTATGTCTTACGTTTCTGATAATCATGCTGCTTATCGGCATGCTGGTTGATCGGCGCATCGTTAAGCATATCCACAGCATCATCTCAGATATGGACGATATCTCGGGCGGAGATCTGGACAAGACCGTGAACGAAAACAGTCTTCCCGAATTTGAAAAGCTCAGCAGCGGGATAAATCATATGAAAAATGCCATTATCTCAAACGGCAGCAAAATCGCGGGAATAATCGGAGCGGCAAACATTCCCATTGCGGTCTATGAGATCAATTACCGCACAGGAGAATGCAGCGTTATCGGAAATATCCAGAAGATATTCCGCCTTACCGACGAGGAAAACCGACGGCTGCTCTCCGATAACAAGGCGCTGACCGATTATATATGCGATGTTTCGTCCTGCCCCGAGGACGGCGAGGAAAATGTGTATTGTCTGCCGGGAAAAAACTGCTGGGTGAAGATAGACGAGATACCTGGAGAAAACGGCATATTCTGCGTGGTGACCGACGCTACCGATTTCATCGCCGAAAAGCGCAGGATAGTCAGCGAGCGCGACTGCGACGCTCTTACGGGAATATATAACCGCCGCTGCTTCGAGCGTAAGGTCTCCATGATGATGAAGGCTAAGACCGACGGCGTATCTGCAATTCTTATGATGGATCTGGACAATTTCAAGGGTATCAACGACAGCTACGGTCATGCTTTCGGCGACGAGTATCTGAAATTTACCGCCGACTGTCTGAAAACCTTTGAGGACGAGAATATCATAGTAGGACGGCGTTCAGGTGATGAATTTTACATGTTTTTCTGCGGCTTTGAAAGCAGAAAGAGGATAAATGAGATCATCGGCTCCATATACAGATTTATCGACAGCAATCTTATAAAGGCTCCCGACGGCATGAGAAAAATAGCCTTTTCCTCGGGAGCGGCATTCCGCAGCAATGACGAGGATTTCAATCAGCTGCTGAACAATGCGGACGAAATGCTCTACAAGGCTAAAAATGAAAACAAAGGCGGATTTGTTTCGGAATGAAAAAATCTGCTCGGAGGGTTGAAATGCTCCCTTTTTAAAAACGGAGGAAAAACATATGGAAAAGCTTACAAATAAGACCGAGCAGATAATGAATGACCGTTTCGGCTGTGATAATGTGATAGCCCTTGCCACAGCGGAGGATAATATCCCCCATGTCCGCGGGGTGAATGCGTATTACGAAAACGGAGCGTTTTATATCATCACCTATGCTTTGTCGGACAAGATGAAGCAGATAGGGAAAAACCCTGTTGTCGCAGTATCGGGCGAGTGGTTCACCGCTCACGGACGGGCTGAAAGTCTGGGCTATATCGGCAGTGAGGACAATGCTGAGACAGCCGATAAGCTGAAGGCAGTTTTCGGGGAGTGGATAGATAACGGTCATGTTGATTTTTCCGATGAGAACACAATAATCCTCTGTGTGAAGCTTACGGACGGGGTACTGTTTGCGGACGGCGTGAGGTATGATATTGATTTTGAGCAGTAAGGTGAATAATCGTCAGACATAGGAGGAATAAAAATGACCGAAAAGGAATATGAGACCGCAATGTGGGAAGCTGCCAAGAACAGGGATAAGGAAGGCTTCTCGGAGATGGTGGATACAAACGCCGTTATGGTATGCGGAGGGTACAGATGTACAGGCGCGGAATATGCGGAGATAGTTAAGGAGTTTGATATTTCGTCTTATGAGATGACCGGGTTTGAGGTGATATTCCGCACAGAAGATATGTTTCAGGTACATTATCTGATAGAGACCAAGGCGTCCCGTGAAGAAAACAAGGATCTGGAGGGAGTGT
Organism: Oscillospiraceae bacterium; assembly: GCA_051893755.1. Classification (GTDB taxonomy): domain Bacteria; phylum Bacillota; class Clostridia; order Oscillospirales; family Ruminococcaceae; genus RGIG4694. Next base: position 159 of record JBJFHQ010000349.1, on the reverse strand, counting down.
TCCATATCACCTCCACATGGAAAAGATACGGGGATATATGGAAGGTCATTTTCAATATGGATTCACGGGTGATGGGATGATTCTCTGCTTGACGAATCGGAATTTGACATTTTTAGTGAATAGTGAAGAGTGAATAATGAATAGTGAATAGTATGAAAT
>JBJFHQ010000348.1:0-7508 GCA_051893755.1 Oscillospiraceae bacterium | reverse complement strand
ATGAAATATCCGCCCTTGGGAGTATGCCAGTCCAGCACGCCCAGCTCACCCAACTCCATTTCGAGAGTGTTCAGCACGATATCGAATTTGGGAGCGATGATCTCCTTATGCTGCTTCATCTTTGCCTTGATGCCGTCAAGGTTTTTGAAGTATCTTACATGACGGAGCTGATTTATCTTGTCGTAGCTGATGCACTGCATGCCCAGTATCTTTGTAATCTGTGCGATATTGTTCCCGGAAGCCGCCATGACTGCAACGCCTGCGCCGGGGAAGGAGATCTTCGATGTGGAAGCAAATTCAAAGATCATGTCCTCCTTGCCTGCCTTCTTCGCCTCGTCGAAGATGTTCAGAAGAGTATCGGGCTCGTCGGAAAGGTGATGAACACAGTATGCATTATCCCAGAATATCCTGAAATCCTTTGCCTTGGGGGAAAGGTTTGCGAAACGCTTTACTGTCTCGTCGGAGTAGGTTATGCCGTCGGGATTGGAGTACATGGGAACGCACCAGATTCCCTTGATAGTCTCGTCCTCGGAGACAAGCTTCTCCACCATATCCATATCGGGGCCTGTGGGGAGCATGGGAATTGTTATCATCTCGATGCCGAAGCACTCGCATATGCCGAAGTGACGGTCATATCCGGGAGCGGGACAGAGGAACTTTATCTTGTCATACTTGCCCCAGGGCTTTTCGCTGCCGTAAACGCCGTGAGTGATGCCTCTTGCAACGGCGTCGTACATAAGGGCAAGGCTGGAATTTCCGCCTACGATAATTTCATCGGGTGAAACCTCGAGGACCTCCGCAAAGAGCTTTTTTGCTTCGATGATTCCCGTAAGAGTGCCGTAATTGCGGACATCGGTGCCGTCCTCGCAGCGAAGGTCCGACTTGCTGTTTACGATATCCAGCATATCCATGGTAATATCGAGCTGATCTGTGCCGGGCTTTCCTCTCGACATATCGAGCTTAAGTCCCTGAGCCTTATAATCCTCGTACTTAGCCGAAGCCTCATTCTTAAAGCTTTCAAGCTCCGCCTTGTTCATTTCTGAAAGTTTCATCTGAAATTATCCCTTTCATCTATTATTTACGGATATTTTATCTGCCGTTTACGCAGACTTATCCGTACACCAACTTATATAATATTACATTTTCGCCGATTTTGCAAGTGATTTTGCCGACAAATTCAAAAAATTTCCCTTTTGTACATATAAACTCAATAAAATGACGGGGTTTTATACTATTCTATCAATATTGCGCAGTTTTATTCGTCCTTGACAACTAAGCACTGTTATAATATAATTGAATCAACGACCATTGTGAGGTGAACTGCTATCAATACTCCAATATACGACTTTGTGAAAAAATACGCCGAGGGAAATACTGTCCGCGGACATATGCCAGGACATAAGGGAAAGGCTCCCTATCCCTGCGGCTTTGAGGACGCTTTTCTGTACGACATCACCGAGATAAAGGACGCGGACGCTCTCTTTGAAGCGGAGGGCATCATCGCCGAAAGCGAGAAAAATGCATCGCGGCTGTTCGGCACAAAGGAGACAGTATACTCCTGCGCAGGCTCCACGGGCTGTATCCAGGCAATGCTTGCGGCAGTCTGCGGAAAGGGCAGCAATATCATCGCCGCAAGAAATGCTCACCGTGCTTTCATAAATACATGTGCACTGCTCGGTCTGAACGTAAAATGGATATTTCCCCGAAACACCGACACCGCTGTTTCGGGGGAAATAGCTCCCGAGGACGTGGAGGCTGCTCTGAAAAGCTTTCCCGCACGTGCAGTTTATATCACCTCTCCCGACTATCTGGGGCACATCTCCGATATCAGAGCGATATCCGAGGTGTGCAGAAAACACGGCGCTTATCTTATCTGCGACAATGCTCACGGCGCTTACACGGCGTTTCTTGAACCGTCCATGCACCCTATCGCTCTGGGAGCGGATATCTGCTGTGACAGCGCTCACAAGACTCTTCCCGTGCTTACCGGAGGAGCTTATCTTCATGTGGGAAACACTGCTCTTACGGGACGGGTCAAGGAATGCATGTCCCTGTTCTGCTCGTCAAGTCCGTCCTATCTGATACTGCAGTCGCTGGACCTGTGCAACAGATATCTTGCGGAGCGCTTCCCCGACGACCTGAAGCGGACCGTCTCCAAAATCAGCGAAATGAAGTCGGAGCTTTCTCCCATATATGAGTTCTGCGGCGAGGAGCCCCTGAAGCTTACCATACACTCCGCGGCATGCGGCATGGACGGCAGCGGCTTAGCCGAATATCTCCGGGAAAACGGCATCGAGTGCGAGTACGCAGACAGCTCATATGCCGTCATGATGCTGTCCCCCTTTAACTCGGACGGCGATCTTGAAAGGATATCCTCCGCACTGAAAACTGTGAAAATGCCGAGGATACTTATGCGGAGCACTCCTATCGTGTTCCCCGAGCCGAAGCAGATGATGCCGATACGGGAAGCCATGTTCTCGCCATGCAGATATGTCCCCGTAAGCGAAGCCGTTGGGAAGATATGCGGCAGAACAGTCTCCGCATGCCCGCCCGGGATAGCCGCCGCAGTGCCCGGTGAGCTTATCACCGAGGAATATGCAGAGCTGTTCAAGACGCTGGGGATAGCGAGAGTAAATGTAATATGTGAACAAAATTTACAGTAAATTCATTGAATTGCCCGAGAAAATATGCTATAATTGTATATTAAAATTTATACGAATCAATGTGAAAATGAGAGGAAAATTATGCTTTTTACTGAACTGGGACTTTCTCCCGAAGCTTTACACGCGATCGACGATCTGGGCTTTTCCGAGGCTACTGAGATACAGTCCAAGGCTATCCCCGTTATGCTGTCGGGCGCAGACGTTATCGGACGCTCCAACACGGGCACGGGAAAGACTGCTGCCTTCGGTCTGCCCCTTATCGAAAGGATAGACCGTGAGGACCGCTCTGTACAGGCACTTGTGCTCTGCCCCACAAGAGAGCTTGCCATGCAGGCCTGCGAGGAAATGAACAAATTCTCCAAATATATGCCATGGGTAAAGACTGCGGCTGTTTACGGCGGCGCTTCCATGGACAGACAGATAGCTGCGCTGAAACGGGGCGCAAACATCGTCGTGGGCACTCCGGGACGTGTCATGGACCACATGGACCGCAGAACGCTGAAGCTTGAAAATCTCCGCACCATCGTCCTTGACGAGGCAGACGAAATGCTCAACATGGGCTTTCGTGAGGACATCGAGCAGATACTGGGAGCTGTTCCCGAAGAGCGCCAGACCGTGCTTTTCTCGGCGACAATGCCCCCCGCTATCCTCGCGATAACAGACCTGTACCAGCACGACCCCGTTATGATAAAGGTGGAGAACAAGACCCGCACCGTCGAAAGTGTGGAGCAGTTCTACTACGAGGTCCCCATGGGCAGGAAGATAGATGCTTTAAAGCTGCTGCTGGCGGCTTACGAGCCTAAGCTGTCCATGGTCTTCTGCAATACAAAGAAAATGGTGGACGAGCTTTCCGAGGCTCTCGTTTCGGGAGGCTTCAAGGCTGCGGGACTTCACGGCGACATGAAGCAGCAGTCCAGAACACAGGTCTTAAATGCCTTTAAATCGGGCAGGATCAATATTCTCATAGCCACCGACGTGGCAGCCCGCGGCATCGACGTAGACAACGTGGACGCAGTTTTCAACTACGATATCCCACAGGACAACGAATACTATATCCACCGCATCGGCAGAACGGGAAGAGCAGGCAAGAGCGGCGCAGCTTATACTCTTGTCAGCGGCAGACGGCAGGTCTATGAGCTCCGCGAGATATCCCGATTCACCAAGGCGGACATCGCAAGGCGGGACCTTCCTGACAGGGGCGAGATAGTCGAAAAGAAGATATCCCACGTTTCAGACAAGGTAATTGCTGCCATAAACGAAAACAAGTACCCCGAAAGCAGAAGCTATCTTGACGGCATACTTTCACAGGGCTACTCCGCAGAGGACGTGGCTGCGGCACTTATCGGCATGAGGCTCTCCAAGGACGTGAAGAATATCCCAGAGTTCGTGAAGTCTCTCCCCCGCGACTTCGGCAGGGGCAAGACCGATACCGTCAAGCTGGAGATCTCCGTGGGCAGGCGCAACAGGATAGCTCCCAACTTTATCCTCGGTGCGCTGGCGGATATCACGAGCCTCCCGGGAAAGGCGTTCGGTAAGATCGATATTTACGACAATTACTCCACCGTTGAGGTCCCCGCAGACGAAAAGGACAGCATCATCGAGGCGATGAACGGTCAGAAGATAAACGGTCAGCGTGTGTCCGTCAAGCTCTACGAGGGCGGCAGACAGAACAGCTCACGCCGCGACTTCAAGAGCAGAAACGGCGGCAGGAATGACCGCGGCAGACGTGACGGCGGCAAAGACCATTTCAGACAGAACCGCTCGGGCAGAAGCTATTCAAACAAGAACAAGCGCCACCAGTGACATTTTCCTTTTTTCACAGACGATCAATACAGTCCTCTTTTTCAGGGGACTGTATATTTTATTTAGTACAAAACTGAGCAGGTTTGTAGGCGATTTTGTGTAAATAATCCAGAAATTAATATATAGTTCATGGTATGTTAACTGTTTGTACTTGTAATAAATTGCTTTATGTGTTAAAATTTAATTAATAAAGTCGATTCATGAATTAATATGCTAAATCGAAGAAATTTTCAGGGAACTGTGACGATTTTATATGACATTTTTCGAAAAATAATATGATAGGTGGTTATGGAATGAAGAAAATTATCCTGAAAAACATTTACATGGGCGCTGTCGTGGCACTGGTGCTTTCTGCTCTGCTGGTGTTTGCGCTCCAGGTCGGGCTTCAGCAAAGCTCTGCAAGAGATACCGCCGATTACAGGATCATGGGCGCAAAAAGTAAGCTCGCAAATGCAAATGTCCAGATCACGGAGCTGTACGAAACTCTTAATGAGGGCTACATATCCTCCGCAAATTCCTTGGCGGAGATGATAAAGCTCAACCCCTCCATACTCGACGACGCCGATGAGCTGGAACGCATCAGGATCATGCTGGGCGTGGACGAGCTTCACATCACCGATGAAAACGGCATTATTCAGTGGGGTTCCGTGCCCGAGTATATCGGCTTCGACTTTGCTTCCTCCGAGCAGGCGGGCGAGTTTCTTCCTATCCTCAAGGATTCCTCTCTCGAAATAGCTCAGGAGCCTCAGCCAAATGGCGCAGAGGGCAAACTCTTCCAGTATGTGGGTGTTGCCAGAAAGGACAAGACCGGTATCATTCAGGTGGGTCTTGAGCCCGAACGTCTCAGCAATGCTATCGCCGATAATCAGATAGACGTTGTCCTGAGCACCATCACCGTGGGTACAAACGGCTCCATGTTCGCAGTGTCCAAGTCGGACAATACCATCGCCGCTTTCTACGACGAAAACCTTATCGGCACCGATGCCGCAGAAGCAGGACTGTCCGAAAAGCTCCTTACCATGGGTGAGGGCAAGGGAAAGACCGCTAAGATAAACGGTTCCCTGTTCTATGTGTGCACCGACGAGACCGAAAACTACTATATCGGCACACTTATACCCAGCTCCGAGATAATGGGACAGACCGTCCTCATTACGCTCATTACCGTGTTGTTCATCGCTGTGGTCATCGTTCTTCTTTCCTGGATAGTAAGCCGTGCTGTCAATATCCACATCATCAAGCCTATCAACGAGATCGGCTCCGATATGGAAAAGATCAGGACAGGCGATACCGAGCTCCGCGTGAACGTCCGCGGCTGCGAGGAATTCTCCGTGCTCAGCGACGGCATTAACGGCATGCTCGACAGCATCGACTCAAAAATGTCCGAGACCAACAGTCTCAACGGCTCCATGGAGAAGCTGCTTCACGAGATCAAGGATATCTCGGGCAGCATCAACAGCTACGCAAACGAAATGGAGGACGTTTCAAAAAAGATTTCCGACGGCTCCTCCTCCCAGGCGGCTACTGTTGAAGAGCTCTCCGCAGCCTTCGCAAACATCTCCAGAGATGTCAACGAAAACGCCAAGTCCGCCAAAAATGCAGCGGAGATCACCGTTGCTACCGGCGAGCACCTTAAGCTCAGCGCCGAAAAGCTTAAGCAGATGCAGCAGTCTATGGACCGCATCAGTGAGGCATCCAACAAGATCGGAAATATCGTGGGAACTATCGACGATATCGCCTTCCAGACAAATATCCTCGCACTCAACGCCGCTGTCGAAGCGGCAAGCGCAGGTCAGCACGGCAAAGGCTTTGCTGTTGTTGCGGATGAGGTCAGAAATCTTGCAAACAAGTCCGCAGAGGCTGCTAAGGGCACTACCGCTCTTATCGCAGAGACTCTCGAAGCGGTCAAGCAGGGCGCCGAAGTCGCAGATGCTGCAGCCGAAGAGCTTTCCGCTATGCTGGACAGCATGGACAGAAACACCGCCCTCATCGAGGAGATATCCAATGCCACTTCTCAGCAGGCAACCGCTATCAGCGAGGCTTCAAGCGGCATGAACCTTATCTCCGACGTGGTGCAGACCAACTCTGCGATATCCTTCAATGCACAGGATACCGCCAAAAAGCTGGACGCAGAAGCAGGCAAGCTCATGCAGATGGTCACAAGAAAGTAATATTGCGGCGGCTGTTCACATTTACGGTGACAGCCGCTTTTCTTTTTTCATTATCATAAAACTGTCCGTCTGTGATGCACAGCAGTATTCCACAAACGGACTATATTTTTATATGAAAATTTGTAAAAAATTACGGTTGAATAATCCGACAGTTTGTATTATAATAGTGTTTGTGATGATAATTTTTTCGTGCGGAACAGGGAAACGTCCGCCGTGTATTGTCCCGATAATCCGAATGATCAAGGAGAATGATTTACAATGAATAAGACTAAAGTCGTAAAATTCGGCGGAAGCTCGCTGGCAGACGCAAATCAGTTCAAGAAGGTCGCAGCTATCATCAAGGCTGACCCCACAAGAAGATTTGTTGTTGCTTCCGCTCCCGGCAAGCGCTTTTCCGAGGATATAAAGATAACCGATATGCTCTACCGCTGCTACGACAAGGCAGCTAAGGGCAGCGATTTCGGCAAGGAGTTCGCCGATATCGAAAACCGCTTCAACTCCATTATCGCCGAGCTGGGACTGGATTTCTCCCTTGAGGAGGAATTCCGCCACATCAAGAACTCCTTCGCTCACCGCGCAGGACGCGACTACGCAGCAAGCCGCGGCGAATACCTCAACAGCAAGATTCTCGCTAACTATCTTGGCTTCGAGTTCATCGACCCCGCAGGCTTTATCTTCTTCGACGAGTCGGGCGTGTTCGACCTTGACAAGACTCTTGAGGCTCTCACTCCCAAGCTGGACGAGACCCAGAACGCAGTTATCCCCGGTTTCTACGGCTCCATGCCTAACGATACCATAAAGACCTTCTCCAGAGGCGGCTCCGATGTTACGGGCTCAATCGTTGCAAGGGCTGCCGATGCAGAGCTGTACGAGA
>JBJFHQ010000347.1:0-1607 GCA_051893755.1 Oscillospiraceae bacterium | reverse complement strand
TGTACGGCTGATATTCAGACAAAAGAGGTGCGGAAAATGAACGAACATGATAAGGATTCCTATGACGTGACCACGGACATGATGCTTACCGTCAAGGAAAAGCTGAACGATATAAGCGTGAGATTCAAGCTCTGGAAGATAAATCCGCTGCTGGCGGGGGCTGTTGTCATCGTCATTGTTGTGGCGGCGGTCATCATCGCAGTGAGCAGCATAAACAGCAGACCCGAATTTTCAAGCCCCTGCGAAAGCGGCTTCGAGAACAGGTATGTCACAAAGAAAAAGGACGGTATCACCGTATCTATGCGGGTATCGGATATCAGACTCTACGACAGGGATACAAAGACAAGCTATTCCACGCTCGAATATGAGAGCGATTCCGACGATATGCTTGTCGTGTCCGATATTATCCTGACCAACAACGGAAATGAGGACTTTGCCTTCGACGATAGAACAGGCATACATCTGGGCTATGCCAAGGATATAGAGCTGAAGCCGGAAGGCGGCAATGATGCGTACATCTCATATGGCAAGCTTTATTCCGGGGAATCGGGCGAGTATGAATATCATTATTCCGTGACGATAGCTCCCGGTGAAACACAGGAGCTGCGCTTTGGCTTTGTCTATCCCGCAGATCTCATGAACAGGATAGATACCCTCTATTTCTGCGATGCCTGGGAGAATGACTACGACGAAGAGACCGTCTATGATGTTCTGAACATGGGCAAGCCTTACCTGACCTTTCATCTCAGTAACCGAAAGCTTTTCCCGAGGCTTACAAAAGCATGAAATGATGAGCCTGCTGCGAACCCGATAAATGACCTGCGAGGATGATAACATGAAGCTATACTCCAAAAATAACATAAAGCGGCTTGCCTCCTCGATGAAAAGCTCGGGGAGATTTTCCCACGGCTTCATTCTGACGGGTGAGGAAGGCTCGGGACGAAAGACTGCCGCAAAATATCTTGCCATGGCAAGGCTCTGCGCAAATCCCGCTGCCGACGGCGAGCCATGCGGTGAATGCAGGGAATGCCGCCGTATCGAGAGCGATTCGCACCCCGACGTAATATGGGTCGAGGGGGAGACCTCCGCGGGAGCATACTCCGTAAGGCAGCTTCGCGAGGAGCTGATACCCGACATGTATGTGAAGCCCAATGATACCGATGCGAAGTTCTACATTATCCCCGACGGAGAAAAGCTCCTTGTGCCCGCACAGAACGCCCTTCTTAAGATAGTGGAGGAACCGCCCGAATACGGGTATTTCATCTTCACTGCGAAGAGCAGGTCTGCATTCCTGCCCACGATAATCTCCCGTACTGTGACTGTAGGTGTGAGCGAGTGCACCCGTGAGGAATGTACCGCCGCGCTGTCCGACATGGGAAAATATCCTGCGGAGGATATCGGGAAGGCAGTCTCGGCGTGCGGAGGAAATATCGGAAAATGCGTGAGCTATCTGGAAAAGGGCGAGATGTACGAGTTATGCACCGCAGTGCAGGACATCGCCGCAGCGATGATAGCCTCGGACAGCTATACCGTGCTGAAAATACTATCCTCCCGCAAAAACCGCGAGGATCTCCGAAAGGTCCTAAATATGCTGGACTGCGTTATCC
>JBJFHQ010000346.1:0-1609 GCA_051893755.1 Oscillospiraceae bacterium | reverse complement strand
GTCAAGCCTTTTTCTGTCGGAAAATACTATTTTCCCGAGAAGTCTACGGTCAAGGCTGCCGTCGGACAGGAGTATCTCACTGCCGAAATGCTCCACCGTTTCTTCAAGGCAGGGCTGACCCTTTTCCATGACCTTACGCGCAAGGATATCCGCATTTATGACCATAAAGCCTGCTGCGGCAAATTCTGCGCTGACAGTGGTCTTGCCCGAGCCGCTCTGTCCCGTGAGTCCTGCAACTATCATAGCTTTACCACCCGGAATGCTGCCGCTCTCAGCAGACGGTTATACACCGCAAGTCCCACTCCCTCGGTGGACGGACATCTTGCGAACACCTGCTTTGCGCCTATCTGGTCCGCCTCCCGCAGCACGTTGAACAGCATTCTCGCCTGCTCCTCCGAGGTGTTTCCGTAGGTTATGTAGGGGTACGGAAAGGTCAGCACATCGTCGTCGAATATCATGGAATAGGTGCCCGCCTTGTAATGCTTTTTCACATACTCGGTGAACTGCTCAAGATCGCTGTCAACTATGGTCACTTCCGCCTTGGGGGCATAGTGCTTGTACTTCATGCCCGGGGAGAGCACCCTTTCGCCCTCATCTATTTTCTCGGTAACTCCCTTTGCATAGAGCACCTCAAAGCCTGCATTTTGTATATCCTCGCCCGAAACAAAGCCGGGACGGAGTATCCGCACGGCATTCCCTTCAAAGGACACAACCGTGGATTCCACTCCCACGGGACAGCAGCCGCCGTCGATTATCGCAGGGACACGCCCGTTCATATCGGCGAAAACATGCTCTGCACTCGTGGGACTGGGGCTTCCCGAAAGATTGGCGGAGGGCGCTGCTATGGGCACTCCGCAGAGCCTTATAAACTCATGGGCGGTCTTATGAACGGGGACCCTTATCCCCACGGTATCAAGTCCGCCGCTGGTGATATCGGGGATAATAGCCTTCTTTTTCACCACCATGGTGATAGGTCCGGGACAGAATATCTCCGCCAGCTTATAGGCATTGTCGGGGATTTCCTCTGCATACTCGGTTATCTGGGAAAAGTCCGCAAGATGCACTATCAGCGGATTATCCGCAGGACGTCCCTTTGCGGCGAATATCTTCGCCACGGCTTCTCCGTCCAGCGCATTTCCTGCCAGCCCGTAAACCGTTTCGGTGGGAAAGCCCACCACTTCTCCCTGCTTTATCAGCTCCGCGGCTTTTTTAAGCTCACTATCCTCCGCGGACAACATTTCAGTCTGAAACATAACGATCCCTCTTTTATTCATCACCTTCGGCGGACAGCTTCGCTGCCTGATCCGCCGTTGCCAGAGCATCTATTACCTCGTCAAGATTGCCGTTTAGGATACTTTCCAGCTTGTAGAGGGTAAGCCCGATACGATGATCGGTAAGTCTGCCCTCGGGGAAATTGTAGGTGCGTATCCTCTCGCTGCGGCTTCCCGTGCCCACCTGCGAACGGCGGTCAGAGGCTATCTTCTCGTTCTGCTCCTGCTGCATCTGCTCGTATAGGCGGGAGCTTAGTATCTTCATTGCTCTGTCCTTATTTTTGTACTGGCTGCGCTCGTCCTGACACTCGACCACAAGGCCTGTGGGCAGGTGAGTT
>JBJFHQ010000345.1:0-1612 GCA_051893755.1 Oscillospiraceae bacterium | reverse complement strand
AACAAATAAATACACACATTTATATTATAACATATTTCAGCGGCAATTTCTACACTTTTTTAAAACAATGTTTGAATTTTTATTTATATTGGAGGATTATACAAATATTTCTCTGATGTTTTATCGGAAAGTATATAAAATGTAAAAAATGTGTAATTAATAATTTAGTAACAAACAGATTATCGAAAAGTGTTATGATAAGCATATGAAATACGATAATATTACCGAGGGCGAGTTTGTGAGCCGCCCTAACAGATTTATTGCAAATGTTCTGATAAACGGCAAAAACGAGGTCTGTCACGTGAAGAATACGGGTCGCTGCAGAGAGCTGCTCCAAGCGGGTGCAAGGGTCATACTTACGCGTTCGGACAATCCCGCCAGAAAAACAAAGTACGACCTTATCGCAGTTTATAAGAACGGTATCCTTATCAATATGGACAGTGTTGCCCCGAATAAGGCTGTCCATGAATGGCTCGCAGAAGGCGGCATGGGCGAATTTACAAGGCTCTGCCCCGAACACACAATAGGGGACAGCCGCTTTGACTTTTACGGCGAGATAGGCAAAAGGCGGATAGTTATCGAGGTCAAGGGAGTTACTCTGGAAAATGAGGGTATCGTCCGTTTCCCCGATGCGCCCACCGAAAGGGGAGCAAAGCATCTGAACGGACTTATCCGGCTTGCGGCAGAGGGCTATGAAGCCTATGCCTTTTTTGTGGTGCAGATGAAGGGCATGAAGTATTTTACTCCGAACCGTGAGACCGACCCCGTATTTTCCGATACGCTTGTAAAGGCAGCAGAAAGCGGCGTACATATCATCTGCCGCCAGTGCGACGTTTCCCCTGACAGCATGACAATCTCCGAACCCCTTGATATCAGATTTAAGGAATGATAAAATGAAGAAATATAAAGCAATACTTTTCGACCTTGACGGCACGCTGGTCGATACATGTGAGGGAGTGTATGCTTCCGTAAAATACGCCGCCGAAAAGGAGGGTCTTCCCGAAACAGACGATGCTCTGCTGAAAAAGTTCATCGGACCGCCTCTTCATCAGACCTTCAGAACAGAGTACGGTCTCTCCGAAGAGGGCGTAGATAAGGCAGTTGTTTCGTTCCGCGATTTTTATGGCAGAGAAGGAGTGTATATGTGCACACCCTACGAGGGCATGGACAAGCTGCTCATCGCTCTGAAAAATGCCGGCTATAAGATAGGTACAGCAACCTATAAGCGCGAGGATTATGCAAAGGCACTGCTTAAGAAAAAGCTGCCCGATGTGTTCGATGTCATTCACGGAGCTGACCCTGTGGGAAAGCTTACCAAAGCGGATATAGTTGAAATGGTCATATCGGAGCTGGGCGCGGAAAAGTCGGAGACTGTCCTGATTGGCGACAGCTTTTACGACGCAGAGGGCGCAGCTGCTGCAGGAGTTGATTTTATCGCCGTGACCTACGGATTTGGATTCAGGTCCCGCGCAGATGCGGAGAAATATCCGACAGCAGGCTGCTGCGGCAGTACATCGGAGCTTGCGGAATTGTTCGGAGTATAATAACAATGGAACGCGTTACCTTTCCGTCGTGACAGGTAACGCTTTTTATGTTTGCCCCGAATGGGCAG
>JBJFHQ010000344.1:0-7542 GCA_051893755.1 Oscillospiraceae bacterium | reverse complement strand
AGATCATGGAAACTCGTCCTCTCTCTAAGGATAAGAGATGGAGACTTGTTCAGGTCATCGAAAAGGCTAAGTAATTCGCCTTTGTTGAGTTTCACAATAGGCTTTCCTGTACGTCACGGCATATTTGTACAAAACGGATAAATTTCGTTGAATTAGGGAAAAACCCTTGACAAATGAAGTGTTCCGTTGTAAAATATAAATGTTGCTGTGATGTATGTACAGGTTTTGCATATATCGTGATACACACGGCTGCGTGTTAATTAAATAGGCAGTCCGAATGTGAAAATAAACCACTATTATATAGGAAGTTCGGGCGCGGACAGATGTACTCTGTCGGCTGCCCTTTACTTCTGTAAGGAAGGAGTAAATGCGCTGTGATACAGATGCAGACTTATTTGAAAGTCGCTGATAATACAGGTGCTAAGGAGCTTATGTGCATCAGAGTTCTCGGCGGTACCCGCAGAAGATATGCAAATATCGGCGATGTCGTTGTTGCTTCCGTTAAAAAAGCAACACCGGGCGGCGTTGTTAAAAAAGGCGACGTTGTTAAGGCAGTTATCGTTCGTTCCGCTAAGGGACTCCGCAGAGAAGACGGTACCTATATCCGCTTCGATGAGAACGCTGCCGTTATTATCAAGGAAGACAAGAACCCCAGAGGAACCCGTATCTTCGGGCCTGTTGCTCGTGAGCTCCGTGACAAGGACTACATGAAGATCCTTTCACTCGCTCCCGAAGTACTTTAATGGAGGCGCCGCATATGAATAATTTACATGTAAAAACAGGCGACACCGTAGTTATCCTCAGCGGCCGCGATAAGGGCAAGCAGGGTAAGGTCGTAGAAGTTTCTCCTAAGGAGAAGAAGGTCATCGTTGAGAATATCAACATGGTAACTAAGCACGTAAAGCCCAGACAGATGGGTCAGGCAGGCGCTATCGTGAAATGCGAGGCTCCGTTGTATGCCTGCAAGGTAATGGCTGTTTGCCCTAAGTGCGGCAAGCCTACCAGACTTGGTCACAAGATCAAGGAAGACGGAACTAAAGTCAGAGTCTGCAAGAACGCAGGCTGCGGCAGCGAATATTAATGAAAGGAGTTACCTATAATGGCAGCAAATCTTAAAGAACTTTATGTCAGCACAGTAGCTCCCGCTCTTATGAAAAAGTTCGGCTACAAGAGTGTTATGCAGATCCCTAAGATCGACAAGGTCGTTATCAACGTGGGCGCAGGCGAGGCTAAGGATAATTCTAAGGTCATCGACGCTATCATGAACGATCTCGGTCTTATCACAGGTCAGAAGCCCGTTGTATGCCGCGCTAAGAAGTCGGTTGCGAACTTCAAGATCCGTGAGGGTATGCCTATCGGCGTTAAGGTCACCCTCAGAGGCGAGAGAATGTACGAATTCCTCGACAGACTTTTCAATGTTGCGTTCCCCCGTGTACGTGACTTCAGAGGAATCAGCGCTAACTCCTTCGACGGAAGAGGCAACTATTCCACAGGTATCAAGGAACAGCTCATCTTCCCCGAGATCGAGTACGATAAGATCGATAAGGTACGCGGTATGGATATCAACATCATCACAACCGCAAACACAGATGAAGAAGCCAAGGAGCTCCTCGATATGATGGGCGCTCCCTTTGCAAAGTAATAGGAGGGAAAACTAATGGCAAAAACTTCTATGAAGATCAAGCAGCAGAAAGCTCCTAAGTTTTCCACCAGAGCTTACAACAGATGCAAGATCTGCGGCAGACCCCACGCTTATCTGAGAAAATACGGAATCTGCCGTATCTGCTTCAGAGAGCTTGCTCATAAGGGTCAGATCCCCGGTGTCAAGAAGGCAAGCTGGTAATCGGCAAGCTGACCGATACTATACTATCAAGGAGGTTACAAGGTATGCAAATTACTGATACAATTGCTGATATGCTTACAAGAATCCGCAACGCGAATTCCGCAAAGCACGCAACAGTTGATGTTCCTGCTTCCAATATGAAGAAATCCATCGCTCAGATCCTTGTCGACGAGGGCTACATCAAGAGCTTTCAGGTCATCGAGGACGGCAAGCAGGGTATAATCAGAATAACACTTAAGTACGGCGATAACAAATCTCAGGTTATCACCGGTCTGCGCAGAGTTTCTAAGCCCGGTCTGCGTATATATTCAAGCTGCGAGGATATGCCCAAAGTCATGAAGGGTCTCGGCATCGCTATCGTTTCAACTTCTAAGGGAGTTATGACCGATAAGAAGGCAAGAGAACTTAACGTCGGCGGCGAAGTCCTGGCATTTGTCTGGTAAGGAGGAACACAAGCTATGTCAAGAATCGGCAGAAAGCCTATTAGTGTTCCCGCCGGAGTAGATGTAAAAATCGACGGCACAACCGTTACGGTTAAGGGACCTAAGGGTACATTAACAAAGACCTTCCATCAGGATATGATCATCAAGCAGGAAGGCAGTGAGATCATCGTTGAGCGTCCTTCTGAGGATAAGCTCCACAAGTCTCTCCACGGTCTTACAAGAACTCTCGTAAGCAACATGGTAGAGGGCGTTACAACAGGCTTCTCCAAGTCGCTCGATATCGAGGGTATCGGTTACCGTGCTCAGAAGCAGGGCAAGAACCTCGTTATGAACCTCGGTTTTTCTCATCAGGTAATCGTTCCTGAGACCGACGGCATCACTATCGACGTTCCTCAGCCTACCAAGATCATTATCAACGGCATCGACAAGCAGGCTGTTGGTCAGTTCGCTGCTGAGGTAAGAGAAAAGAGACCTCCTGAGCCTTATAAGGGCAAGGGTATCCGCTACACAGGCGAGAGGATCATCCGCAAGGAAGGTAAGGCAGGTAAGGGTAAGAAGTGATCTCTTCCGCCTTGAAATAATCGAAATAAGTTTCCTGATATACGAAAGAGGATGGGACAGCTTACGGCTACTATCCTCCAGTTTGAAAAGGAGTTGAATCTAATGGTTAAGCAGTTCGACAGAAAGGCTGCAAGAGCTAAGAGACAGCTGAGAGTCCGCAATAAGATCAGCGGCACGGCAGAGTGCCCCAGACTCAACGTTTTCCGCAGCTCTAAGCACATCTACGCTCAGATCATTGACGACGTCGCAGGCGTAACTCTCGCAAGCGCTTCTTCAATGGATAAGGGCTTCTCCGCTAACGGCGGCAATATGGACGGCGCATACGAGGTCGGCAAGGCTATCGCTGAAAAGGCTAAGGCTAAGGGCATCAATGATGTGGTTTTCGACCGCGCAGGCTATCTCTATCACGGCAGAGTTGCAAAGCTCGCCGAGGGCGCAAGAGAGGGCGGACTCAATTTCTGATCGAGTCCATTCCCCCCAATAACTTAAGGAGGTTACAATTTTGGCAAAGATAGATGCTTCTAATCTCGAACTTAGCGAAAAGGTAGTTGCCATTAACAGAGTTTCCAAGACTGTTAAGGGCGGCCGTATCTTCAAGTTTGCTGCTCTCGTGGTTGTCGGCGACGGCAACGGTACAGTAGGCTTCGGTATGGGTAAATCGGGAGAAGTTCCCGACGCTATCCGCAAGGGTATCGAGGACGCTAAGAAGAATTTGATCAAGGTTTCTCTGAAGGGCTCTACTATCCCTCACGAGACTATCGGTAAGTTCGGCGCAGGCAGAGTGCTCATGAAGCCCGCTGCAGCCGGTACAGGAGTTATCGCAGGCGGTCCTGTTCGTGCCGTTATCGAAATGGCAGGCATCAAGGACATCAGAACAAAGTCCCTGCGCTCCAATAACGCATGCAACGTAGTAAGAGCTACGATCAACGGTCTTGCAAGCCTTCGCAGTGCAGAGGAAGTTGCACAGGTAAGAGGCAAGACTGTAAAGGAAATCTTAGGATAAGGAGGATGTCGGCAATGGCACTTAATGTAAAGCTCGTGAAGAGCCTTAACGGACGCACCAAGGATCAGATAGCTACTGCTAATTCCCTGGGGCTGCGCAAGATCGGCGATGTAACATCACAGCCCGATAACGACGCCACTAAGGGCAAGATAAAGAAGATATCCCACCTCATCGAGGTAACAGAAGGCTAATTAACAAGGAGGTGCAAAACCATGAAGTTACACGAATTATCACCTGCACCCGGCTCTGTCAAGGACGTTAAGCGTATCGGCAGAGGTCATGGTTCCGGTCACGGTAAAACAGCGGGCAAGGGCCATAAGGGTCAGTGGGCTCGTTCCGGCGGCGGCGTAAGACCCGGCTTTGAAGGCGGTCAGATGCCTCTCGCAAGAAGAATCCCTAAGAGAGGCTTCAACAATATATTCGCAACTAAGTATGCAACAGTCAACGTTTCCGCACTTGAGGTTTTCAAGGAGGGAACAACAGTCGACGCTGAACTGTTAAAGGCACAGGGCATCATCAAGAAGGAGCTTGACGGCGTTAAGATCCTCGGCAACGGTGAGCTCACTAAGAATCTTACAGTAAAGGCTGCGGCTTTCTCGGCTTCGGCTAAGGAAAAAATTGAGAAGGCAGGCGGGAAGGCTGAGGTGATGTAATGTGTTCAAAACTTTCAGAAATGCCTGGAAGGATGAATCGCTTCGCAAGAAGATCTTATTCACATTACTCATCATAGTTATTTTCCGTTTCGGATGTACGCTTCCTGTTCCGTTCCTGGACGCAAGCAAGCTGGGCGAGCTTATGGGCACAGGCTCTATCCTCACCTACCTTGATACGCTCTCGGGCGGCGCTCTCTCAAGAGGTACGGTATTCGCACTCTCTATCCAGCCGTTCATCAACGCACAGATCATTATTCAGCTCCTTACCTACGCGCTTCCGCCTTTGGAGAGACTCTCCAAGGAGGGCGAAGAGGGAAGAAAAACGCTGCAGAAGATCACAAACGTTGTTTCTCTGATAATTTCCCTCGTAATGGCTTACGCTTATTACGTAACTATGAGAAATCAGGGCGCGGTAAGATATACCTCGGGATTTGAAGGCGCTTTCGTTGCGGTGGTCATCATCGCAACATTTACAGCAGGATCCAGCCTTATCGTATGGCTCGGAAACCTTATCAACGACAAGGGTATCGGCAACGGTATCTCTATCCTGCTCTTCGCAGGTATCGTCGCAAGAGGTCCTTCTGCTCTGCTCAGCCTCGTTACAAACATCAATTCCGATACTAAGTACGTTATACTCGTTCCCCTCATCATTATCGTATTTATTCTTATGATCGGCTTTATCGTTCTTATGAACGAGTCCGAGAGAAGAATACCCGTTCAGTTCGCTAAGCGCGTTGTCGGAAGAAAACAGTACGGCGGTCAGAACACTCATATTCCTATCAAGGTCGCAATGAGCGGCGTTATGCCTATCATCTTCGCTATGTCCTTCATGGCTATCCCCGCGACTATCGGAATGTTCAAGCCTGCATATGCAGTGCCCGAGGGCTTCTGGCAGAAGTTCTACAACGGCTTCCTTAACGTATTCAGCTACAACAGCGTCTGGTACGGCATAATCTATTTTGTACTGATCATCGCATTTAACTACTTCTATGTATCTATGATGTATGATCCGATACAGATAGCTAACAATCTTCGTCAGAACAACGGCGGTATCCCCGGTATCAGACCCGGAAAGCCTACCTCCGATTATATCAAGAAGATCCTCTCAAAGATCACTCTTATCGGAGCAGTTTTCCTCGGCGTTATCGCAGTTCTCCCCATTCTGTTCAACAGGGCTTTCCCCACACTGAACATCTCAATGGGCGGTACTTCGATCCTGATCGTCGTAAGCGTATCGCTGGAAACTATGAGAACGCTCGAGTCGCAGCTTATGATGCGTCACCATTCGGGCTTCCTCGAATAATAAATCATCGGGAGATATCCTCCCGCGTGCAGCCGCAGTTTTCTATTACTAATTTCCGCCAAAGGGCGGAGGAATGGAGAATATTATGAATTTGATTCTTCTCGGCGCTCCCGGCGCAGGCAAGGGCACACAGGCTGAGGTCATCAGCAAGACTCTCGGGATCCCCCAGATCTCTACCGGAAATATCCTGAGAGAAGCCGTAAAGAACGGCACAGAGTGCGGTCTTAAGGCAAAGTCCTTTATGGACAGCGGCGCTCTCGTTCCCGACGATGTCGTTATCGGTATCCTTAAGGACAGGATCGCTGAGGACGACTGCAAAAACGGATTTATTCTCGACGGATTCCCCAGAACAGTGCCTCAGGCTGAGGCTCTCGAAGCTATGGGCGTCCGCATAGACAAGGTCATCGAGATCGACGTTCCCGATGAGGATATCAAAAACAGGATCGGCGGCAGAAGAGTCTGCGAAAAGTGCGGCGCTTCCTATCACGTTTCCTTCAAGCCTACTAAGGTTGAGGGCATATGCGACAGCTGCGGCGGCAACACCGTTCAGCGCAAGGACGACGCTCCCGAAACTGTTATCGAAAGACTTAAGACCTACCATGAAACAACTGCTCCGCTGGTCGATTTCTACAAGGACCTCGGCAAGCTCACAACAGTTGTCGGCAAGCCTACAGTTGAAGCTACTTCCGAGCTTATGCTCGCTGCAATAAAGGCGTAAACCGAAAGGCATACAAATGGTTAATGTTAAATCAAAGTCCGAACTGGAAATAATGCGTGAAGCCGGTATCATCGCCGGGAACGCACTCCACTTCGGCGGGCAGAGTATCAAGCCCGGTATGACTACCTATGAGCTTGACAAGATCATCCACGACTATATCGTGAAGCACGGAGCGACACCGTCCTTCTTAGGCTACGGCGGATTTCCCGGCTCCGCCTGCATCTCGATAAACAATAAGGTCATTCACGGCATCCCTTCCAAAAAGGAACGCATCCGTGAGGGTGATATCGTCAGCATAGATGTGGGAGCTTACTACAAAGGCTTCCACGGTGATACCGCTTATACCTTTGCTGTCGGAAATGTTTCTGAGGAAGCCAGACAGCTCCTTAAGGTCACCAACGAAAGCCTTTTCAAGGGCATTGAACAGGCGGTCATCGGCAACCGCGTCGGCGATATCTCACACGCCGTCGAAGAGCACTGCACTTCTTTTGGATATGGCGTTGTCAAGCAGTACGTCGGTCACGGCGTCGGCATGAAGCTCCATGAATCTCCCGAGGTCCCAAATTTCGGACGCGCGGGTCACGGCTTCAAGCTCTGCGAAGGCATGGTTATCGCCATAGAACCTATGATCAACGCGAAAGGCGAGGGAGTTAAAACACTCTCCGACGGCTGGACCGTGCTGACCGAATCAGGTTCACTCTCTGCTCATTTTGAGCATACAGTCGCAATCACGTCCAATGGGCCGGAATTGTTAACGATGCCCACTATAACTTAGAGGGGGACGCATTGTGGAAGCCGTAAACGGAAGGATCGTTAGGGTAATTGCAGGACATGACAGGGATCTGTTCATGATAATCACCGCAGTCGATGGTGATTTCGCTTTTATTTGCGACGGGAAGTCCCGTAAGCTTGATAACCCTAAAAAAAAGCGTTTAAAACACCTGAGATTTACCAATACTGTAATTGATACCGCCGATCTGACCGATAAAAAGCTCAGAAGAGTTATCGGAGAATATAC
>JBJFHQ010000343.1:0-7546 GCA_051893755.1 Oscillospiraceae bacterium | reverse complement strand
AAATGGTACAGTTCGGAAATGAATGGGACGAGATAATGAAGGGAGAATTTGACAAGGAATATTACATAAAGCTCCGCGAATTTCTCAAAGCCGAGTATTTTTCCCGTGAAATATATCCCGATATGTATAATATCTTCAATGCCATGAAAACCACGTCCTACAGCGATGTGAAGGCTGTCATCTTAGGACAGGACCCCTACCATGAGCCGGGACAGGCTCACGGACTCTGCTTTTCGGTGAAAAAGGGCACTGAGGCGCCTCCGTCCCTGAGGAATATTTTCAAGGAGCTTTACGACGATCTGGGCATTCCTCCCGCTCACGACGGAGAGCTTACCAAATGGGCGGAAAACGGCGTGCTGCTCCTGAACACGGTGCTCACTGTACGCAGGGGAGAGGCTAACTCTCACAAGGGCATGGGCTGGGAGATATTCACCGACAATGTGATAAAAAAGCTGAATGAGAGGGAAAAGCCCATGGTGTTCCTGCTGTGGGGAGCGCCTGCAAAACGGAAAAGAGAGCTTATCACAAATCCAAACCATCTGGTGCTGATGGCTGCACACCCGAGCCCACTTTCCGCGTACAACGGATTTTTCGGGTGCAGACATTTCTCAAAGTGCAATGAGTTTCTTGCCGCCCATGGCATGGAGCCTATCGACTGGCGGTTGGAATGAGGTCATCTGTTTTTTATAAGTACATAAAATATCCCGGAGAACATGAGGTCCTCCGGGATATTTATATTTTAGGGAAGAATAATCTAAACTCGGCACCCTTGTTCACTTCGCCGTATGCTTCGGTCTTTCCGCCGTGACGGCGCATTATCCTGTCAACAAGTGCAAGACCTACTCCGCTGCCGTCAAATTCCTCTGCGGTGTGGAGCCGCTGGAATATACGGAACAGTTTGTCGCTGTATGTCATGTCAAAGCCCACGCCGTTATCCTTGACGGAAATTATATTGTACTCCTCGTCGGGGATATGGGTGACGGTTATCACTGCGTTTTTGCGGGGACGGGTGAATTTGAAGGCGTTCGATATCAGGTTGCGAAACAGCATGTCCACAAGCACTCCATCGGCGGTTATCTTCGGGAGACTGCCCATTATCAGCTTCACGCTGCGGTCGGGCTCGGCGGAGCGCTGCTCGTCGAATATGCTTTTTATCATGCTTTCGGGTTCCAGAGTTTCATACTCGGGAGTGATGTTGCACATCTTCGAGAAATTCAGCAGCCGCTCTATCATTACGGTAAGCTTTGCGGATTTGTCACTTATCATGTCGGCTATCTGTATGACCTCTTCGTTTGGGGAATCGCCCAGCTCATTTTTCAGCGTGTCGATGAGCATGCTTATCACGTTCAGCGGAGAACGCAGGTCATGTGAAACAGCAGAGCAGAACAGCTTCAGCTCATTATTGGCAGCCTCCAGACTCTGTGTTTTCCGCGATATCTCCAGGTGAGTCTTTACTCTCGCCAGATATTCCTCGCGGATAAAGGGCTTCACCACATAGTCACAGCAGCCGCACTCAAAGCCCTGTTTTATGACCTCGCTGCTGGTTTCGGCGGTCAGGAAGATCACAGGGATATCGGAAAGCCTGCTGTCCGATTTTATCCTGCGGCACAGCTCCAGTCCGTCCATTCCCTCCATTTTTATATCCAGCAGGATAAGGTCGGGCTTTCTGTTTTCGAGAAGATCAAGGGCAGCCTCGCCGCTTGTTACGGCATGAATCTTATAGCCCTCGTTTTTCAGAATAGCGCCCGAAAATGCGATATGCTCGGGAATGTCGTCAACTATAAGGATATCTGCTTTCGGATTCATGGTGATCCTCCTTTCCGAACTTATTCCGTCATAAGTCTCTGCACCTCAGCGGCGTCCGCTTCGGCTGTGGGGCTGCTGAACACGATGCTGCCCTTTTCCATGACATTGACTATATCGGTATTCTCCATGACAAAATCGAGATACTGCTCCACCAGAAGCACGGTGATGCCCTTCCAGTCGTTTATCTTTTTTATCGCCGCTCCGATGTCCTGTATTATGGACGGCTGAATGCCCTCGGTGGGCTCATCGAGGATAAGTATTTTCGGTTCGGCGGCAAGTGCCCTTGCAATGGCAAGCTGCTGCTGCTGACCGCCCGAAAGGTCACCGCCTCTGCGCTTTGCAAACTTTGGCAGGATAGGGAACAGGTCGAAAAGATAATCGGGTATCCTGCCCTTTCCGCCTAAGGGCTGGAGTCCCAGCTCAAGGTTTTCCTGCACCGTCATCTGCGGGAAGATATCACGTCCCTGGGGCACATATCCGATGCCCAGCTTGACACGCTCGTACACAGGCTTTCCGATGATATCCTGTCCGTCGAATATCATCTCGCCCTTGGGAGTTTTTACTATGCCCATTATGCTTTTAAGGGTAGTGCTTTTTCCCACGCCGTTTCTGCCGATAAGTCCCACAATTTTGCCCTTCGGTATTTCAAGGGAAAGATCTTCAATAACGCGGCTCTCGCCGTAGTATGAATCCACATTTTTCAGACTGAGCATTTTATTCGCCTCCTCTTCCCAGATATACCGCCTGCACCGTTTTGTCGGCGAGAACGTCGTTTATGCTGCCCTCCATGAGCAGCTTGCCCTCGTGGAGAACGGTCACTATATCCGCCGCCTGCTTGACGAAATCCATGTCATGCTCGATGACGATGACGGTACATTCCTTTTTTATCTCCTTAAGTATCTCGCCTGTTTTGAAGGTCTCGGGCTTGCCCATGCCTGCGGCGGGCTCGTCCAGCATGATTATCTCGGGCTTCTGCAGCAGCTGCATGGCAATTTCCAGCCACTGCTTCTGACCGTGAGCAAGACTGCCCGCACGGACATCTGCACGGTCTTCAAGACCTACCCGCTTCAGGGTGCTGTGAATGCTGTCCATTTCCTCCTTGGTGGGGGTATGGAATATGGAATCGAATATGCCCTTGTGTCCTTTGAGTGAGAGTATCATATTTTCCGTGACGGTAAGATTCACGAACACCGACGGCACCTGAAATTTCCGTCCCACGCCTGCCTGTACTATCTTGTATTCCTTCATGCCCGTAAGACGGACAGGCTCCTTATCCTTAGGATAGAACATCACCGTGCCCGAGGTGGGCTTTGTCTTTGCGCAGATGATATCGAGCAGCGTGGTCTTGCCTGCGCCGTTGGGTCCGATAAAGAAGTGGATCGTGTTTCGCTTTACCTTTGTCCTGACTTCGGTCAGCGCGTAAAAGCCGTCAAAGGATACTGAGATATTGTTTATTTCAAGAACATAGTCGGAGGTCTTATTTTCCATGCTCATTTACGATACCTCCTTTACGGCTGTTTCTGCGTTTTTTTCCTTCATTTTGCGGATAAGGGCGGGGAGCTGCTCTGTGGCGATACCCACGATACCGCCCTTGAAGAAGATGATAACGATGCAGAATACTGCTCCGATGATGTACTGCCATATCTCAACCATGCTGCCGGAGCTTAAGTTGTACTCGCAGAGGTTGATGAGGAATGCGCCGATCACTGCGCCGATGATAGTTCCTCTGCCGCCCACAGCTACCCAGATGACCATGGTTATCGAATAGGAAATAGTCATCTGCGAGGGAGTGATGCTGCCGTTGAAGTTTACGAATACTGCTCCCGCGATGCCTGCGATAACTGCGGAAAGCACGTAGATGAACGTCTTGTATGCGCTTACCTTATAGCCCGAGAAATAGGTCCTGTTTTCGCCGTCGCGGATAGCTATGAGCAGCTTGCCGAATTTGCGGCTCACGAGGAATTTTGCCAGAGCATAGATAAGCACCAGTATCAGCAGTGCAAGATAGAAAAGCCTGAACATCTCCGACTGATGAGCCTCGCCCTTGATGCTGCCGAAAACGGTCTTTATCTCGGTGATGCCCACGTTGCCGTTGGTGTAGGGAGATAGTGCGATGAATATGGAGTATGCCGCCCATGTGAGTGCCTGCGATATAATTGAGAAATACACTCCCTTAACGCGGTTCTTGAAGATGAAGTAACCGATGATGTACGCCGCCAGCGCAGGTACGAGGACTATCAGGATAAGGGTCAGGGGAAAGGAATTGAAGGGCTTCCAGATGAGGGGCAGCTCCTCAAGACCGCCTACATGCATGAAGTCGGTTATCTTGCCTCCTGTTTCCTGCAGCTTCAGATACATTGCCATTGCATATCCGCCCAGTGCGAAATACAGTCCGTGACCGAGGCTGAGTATCCCCGTATAGCCCCAGATAAGGTCAAGACCTATCGCAACGATAGCAAAGGAGATACATTTACCGAGGAAAAGCACCGTCGATGAGCCGCTGAGCAGTCCCGCCTTCAGAAAAACGGGCATCAGCGCCAGTATTATCACAATTACCGCAAAGCATATGTTATCGCCCTGCTTTTTTATGAATTTCATAGCGATATCTCCTTTCTCATTCGTCGAGATTTCTGCTCTTTATCACGAACAGACCCTGCGGACGCTTCTGCAGGAATACTATCACGATAAGCAGCACGATCGCCTTTGCAATGGTGGAGGAGGTGTAGTTTTCCGTGAAGATGCTTGCCGAGCCGATAATAGTCGAGCCGATGACTGTTCCCGAAAGCTTGCCCACTCCGCCGAGGACTACTGCCATGAACGAGTTTACGATGTAGCTTTGTCCCACGGTGGAATCAATGGAGCCGAGGAGCGCTACCGAGCAGCCTGCAATGCCTGCAAGGCCCGAGCCTATTGCAAAGGTGATGTTGTCCACCCTGCGGGAGTTGATGCCCATGCACTGTGCCATTGTACGGTTCTGCATAACTGCGCGCATCTGCTTGCCAAAGTTCGATCTGTACATGATGAACCATACCAGCAGCAGACAAAGTGCTACCATGAAGATGATGAACAGACGGTTGTATGAGAATGTGCAGCCGCCGATAGTTGCTCCGCCGTTTAAAAAGGAGGGAGCGGTAACGTTCACGCCCTGTGTTCCGAAGATGCTTCTTGCCGCCTGCTGTAATATCAGGCTGATGCCCCAAGTGGCAAGGAGACTGTCTATCTCACGGCCGTACAGCCTCCGGATAACGAACCTCTCCAGAAGGCTCCCCAGCAGAAAGGTCACGGCAAAGGCTGCGGGGATAGCAGCGAAATAGTAGATGTCACGCATGCTTTCGGGAAAAATGCTTTTGAATATCTCCTGAACGACGTATGTGGTATAAGCGCCTATCATCACAAACTCGCCGTGAGCCATATTGATGACTCTCATAAGACCGAAGGTGATAGCAAGTCCCAGCGAGGTGAGCAGTATGATAGAGCTCAGACTAAGTCCGTTGAACAGCGTATTTACAAACTGAGCCATAAAAACACTCCTTTTATCCCAAATATTGCGCGGTTTTTCAGCCGCGCAATAACGGGGAAT
Source organism: Oscillospiraceae bacterium (assembly GCA_051893755.1). GTDB lineage: Bacteria > Bacillota > Clostridia > Oscillospirales > Ruminococcaceae > RGIG4694. Next base: position 2,160 of record JBJFHQ010000343.1, on the reverse strand, counting down.
ATTAGTTTATCCTATGCAGTTATTCAAGGGGCTGGATGCCTGCCTTGACTGCCCAGTCGTAGGTGGAAAGATAGGGGTCGGGGTCAACGGGGTCGGTGGAATAGATCTCGCTGATAAGTCCGTCTGCGCCTACCTGACCTATCCTTACAGGCTTTACAAGGTGATGATTGTCGCCCTTGACAGTTACCTTGCCCTCGGGAGCGTCATAGGAGATATCGCCGGATTCGATAGCTGCGATAACATCGTCCACCTCGAAGCTTCCTGCCTTTTCACAGGCTGCCTTCCAGAGATATACTGCGTCATATGCAGCCTCGGCAGGGTCGGAGGTCACGCGGTCCTCGCCGTACTTTTCCTTATATGCCGCTACAAATTCGGAGTTCTTTGCGGTATCGGTGGTCTGATAGTAGTTCCATGACACCATATGTCCTTCGAGGATATCAGAGCCGATAGTTGCGACTTCCTCTTCCGCAATGGAGAAGGACATGGTCATGTATTCCTTGCTGGTGTAGTTCTTTTCGCTCATCTGCTTGAAGAAGGAAACGTTGCCTGTACCGTTGAGGGTGTTGATGATAACGTCGGGCTGTGCAGCTTCTATCTTTGCGATGATAGCCGCGAAGTCGGTCTGGTCCATATCGGCGTATTCCTCGCCCACAACTTCAAGACCTGCGTTTTCGATCTGTGCATTGATGATCATGTTGGCTGTTCTGGGGAACACATAGTCCGAGCCTAACAGGAAAAATTTCGTATAGCCCTGTTCGATGAGATAGTCGATAGCGGGAACGATCTGCTGATTGGGAGCGGCTCCTGTATATACGATATTTGAGGAGCTTTCCATGCCCTCGTACTGAACAGGGTACCACAGCAGCGAATCATATTCCTCGACGATAGGCTTTACAGCCTTTCTTGACGATGATGTCCAGCAGCCGAAGATAGTTGCTACGCCCTCGCTGTCTACCAGCTTTTCAGCCTTTGTTGCGAAGGTGGAGGGTTCGGAAGCGCCGTCCTCCTCAACGTATACGATCTGCTTGCCGTTTACTCCGCCTGCAGCGTTGATCTCCTCGATAGCGAGGACCTCGGCGTCGCGGACGGATTTTTCACTGATAGCCATGGAGCCTGTCAGCGAGTGGAGCAGTCCCACCTTGACGGTATCTGCGGTCTCGTCCTTTTTGCCGCAGCCTGCGGTGAATGTGGCTGTGAGTGCCGCAGCGGACAGCACCGCAAGAGCTTTTTTCATCTTTGACTTTTTCATAAACTTTTCCTCCGTTACTTTTTCTCTTTTCGGACAAACAAAAAATCGGTCCTGCCAAAAGGTATGGCATAACCGACTCCATTGTCGTATTTTCACATTAAATTACTTAAAGCCCAGCTGCTGCAGAGCCTTGTCATTTTCGGCAGTACCCTTTTTTTCGAGGATATCGTCGCCCAGCTTTATCTTAAGATACTGGATTATCAGCTCGGCGCATTTTTCTCTGCCTATCCTGTCGGTGTTGAGGGTCATGTCGTAAAGCACAGGATTCGTCCAGACCTCGCCGCCCGTGTAATATTTGTAATAATCGGCGCGGTACTTGTCGGTCTGGTATATCATCTTGTGGGCTTCGTCCTCGGTAACACCCAGCCGTTCTATGACGGACTTAACGCAGTACGCCCGGGGAGCTTCGATATACACGCTGACAACATTGTCGAAATCCCGAAGCAGATGATTCGCACATTTTCCGATGATGATACAGGATTGATTTTTTCCCAGCTCCTTTATTATCTTTGCCTGAATATTGTACAGGTTCACATCGGAAATAAAGCTGCGTTCTGTGGGCTCGACGATGTCGTCACTGGCGGGAGCCTTCATAAGGCGCTTTATCATGTGGTAGCCTCTGAGCTTTTCGTCCACCTGAAAGAACAGGTCCTTATTTATCCCGCTGTAATTGGAAGCCATGTTAAGTATCTGGCTCTCATAGCAGGGGATACCCAGTCTTTTTGACAGGTCAAGACCTATCTGCTTTCCGCCGCTGCCGAAGCCTCGTGCGATAGTGATAACGTAATTATCCATCGGTTCTCACCTCCGTTTTCATGCTTTTATTATACCGTACAAAATCGGAAATGAACACACCAAAAAGCAGAGAAAAGCCTATAAATATCAGCGTCGGGTCCGTCCGACAGCGGATC
>JBJFHQ010000342.1:0-7573 GCA_051893755.1 Oscillospiraceae bacterium | reverse complement strand
CAACGGTGCCGTGATGCGGCGGATTACCTATCTCCTCGGTGCTTGTCGCCGCCGAATCTATCTCAAAGCAGTCGGACAGTCCCTTATTATCCGCCATATATTGAAGCACGCTCTGAGCCATTGTGCTTCGGCAGATATTTCCATGGCAGACAAAAAGTATACGTATCATTATAAAAGCTCCTTCCGAAATCATTTTTTCTTTTTCTTCTTTTTCTTTTTGCCGCTTTTCTTTGCAGACTCGGACGACTGAGCATCGTCCTCCTTATCCACCGATGAATATACGATCCCGGATATGACCAGCAGCACAAACATCCACAGTAAAAAAGCACTTCCCAAATAGCCTGACTCCATTACATATGAAAGACTTGACATATCTCCGTGCTGCACAACGGTGGGACGGACATAATCCGTATCGTCTGAGTCAGACTTATACACGCTGATGTCATTATCGCCTGCCCATGCCAGAAATGACAGAGATGTCCCCGACTTCAGAATATACCCTGTAACGGGTAAGTCCGACGTTTTCCTCCATACCGTCGGTGTTTTCGGGTATGCCCTTGGGATAATAATAACTCTCATCTTTGCTTTCGAGGGTCATCTGCCGCGAGCAGCTGTAAAATGTATAGATAACGGCTCCCAGCAGTAATGCTATTATGATATATTTTTCACCCTGCCCATATTAATATCCTTTCATGCACCCCATTATTTTTCTGTTCGCTTTGCGTATCTGCCATAATATTTCTCATGTCGGACATGCTGCTTTTCCAGAAAAGTCAGCTTTATTTTTATCATTATATCACATTTTTCTGTTTTTGTATAGTCAAAAAAGCAAGTTATTATAAGAACCGACCTCAAAAATCAGAGAAAGATGCGGTTAAAGCATTGCCTGATTTTTGGGGTCAGTTCAAACCGATGCGGTATCTTAAGTCCCTGTTCACAATACAGTCTGCGAGCCTGAGCCTCGCTCTGTCTTATACTCCATGACTGCGGGAAAAATCACAATCAATAATTGATACCTTGTCATTTTCGGCGGAAAGCATATGACCGTCGGCAGACGAAATTGATACGGTACCTCCGCACTTTTTAAGAGCGACCTCAGAATTTCTGTCACCTGAACCGATGACAAAGCAGCTTTCACCCTCTATCCTGATATTGCAGGAGCTGTTTTCCGCAGATATCCTGCCGGGACCCTTTTCAAATCCCACAGCGCGTATCTTCTCGCCGTTATATTTCATATTCATATCACAGTCCGAAATGCAGATGCTTCCATTATCCGAGTCTGCCGCATAAATCCCCGAAATAACCTGTCCCTCTGCTTTTATATCAAGATAAGTGTCCGATAAGCAAGCGTTTATTCCCTTTCCAAAGCCGCCCACGGCGATCCCCGATGAACACTGCAGCCGCACCGAGACCATCGAGCTGCTTATCGTCACATCGGCGTCCTTATTAAAGCTTCCGATACCAAGCACCTGCCTGCCGCTTATATCAAGTGACATTTCCTTGACCTTTATCTCAATGTGCGAACCGCCGTTATTTGTTCCGCCGCCGACAGCGACCAGCTGTTCCGCTCCCGCCTTAATGTCGAGCCGATTGTCAAGGTATATTCCGATATTTCCGTATGAATGACTGAGGTCGTTTCCGATCGCAAACTGACGGTTTGACTTCTGAATGACAGAAAGAGCGCCGCTGCCCACAATTTTCAGATCTGCAGTCTCAGGGACAAGTATCGAACCGAAGATATTCACATCCCCGATAATATTCAGTACGACTCTGCATCCCCTGCCCAGCTTTATGCAGGACTCACCCATCTCGTTTCTCAGATTTACATTATCAAGATACAGCGTACACTCTATGCCATCCTTAATATTGACGGAAAGCTCAGAGACATAATCCCTGCTGCCATGCAGGGTATATTCACTGCTGCTGATAAAAATATCCGTATAGCATTCAAGCTCCAGTGATTTGAGATCATATTCCGTTTCATCGCCCGTGAAATAAGTCTTCTGGCATATCACATTCCTGCTCCGCTCATATATTCTGACTATTTCATCGGACACCTCGGGATCAATGGAATCTATCAGCTCAAACGAGGGCTTTGCGGTATAATAGCCCTGTATAAGGTCAACTCCCATTGATATCACCGTCGAAAGCTCTTCAGAGGTCTCAACGCCCTCTGCCAGCACCATGAAGCTGTTATCATGTGCATATTCGATTATGTTCCGTGTAAAATGCTGCTTGCGTTTGTCTGCCTGGATATTCATTATCAGGCTCCTGTCGATCTTGACGCAGTGCGGCATGAATGTGAGCAGATTGCTGATATTTGAATATCCCGTACCATAGTCGTCGATAGCAATCTTGAAGTGAAGTCTCTGACTTCTTGCCACAATGACCTTGAGCTGCTCAGAGCTTGCCTCGGTCTGCTCGGTAAATTCAATTACTATCTTTTCCATTATGCTGCTATATTTGTAATAAAGCTCATCAAAGTCCTCGTCTGAAAGCATACAAGACGGGATACAGTTTACAAACAGCATTTTGTTTTCAAACCTTTTACGGTTATTATAGAGAAAATCAAAAGTATTTAACAGAGTCAGCCGCTCCACATCGGCAAGTCTTCCCAGAGCCGACGCATGGTTTAAAATAGCTACGGGAGATATCTTCATCTCTCCGCCCGAACGCATCAGCGCTTCATACGCAAATATCCTGCCCGTATGGGCGTTTACGATGGGCTGGAACTGATATCTGAGCAGATTGTCATTAAGCATCCTGCTCACATAGCGGCGTTCCTCGGGATCGAAGCTTTCCTCCGCTTCATGCTCATCATGATTGTAAAGAAGCCGTTTTTTATTCTGATTATCCTTTGCCATATTATGCTGATACTCCGCCTCATACGGCAGCTTGTCCAGCAGCTCCAGAGAATCGAATATTGCCGTTACCCTTGTTGTGAAAATGTGTATCCCGTATCCGTTTGAGCAGGAGCTGTTATAGGACTCGATATTTCTTTCGAGCTTTACAGGCACCTCATCCGCAGTATCCTCGGGATCGAGAATACCTGCAATAATGAATTCATCACCGCTTACTCTTACGCAGATATCTCCCTCTCCCGCACAGTTGTTGAGTATAACTCCCATTCTCTGAAGAGTCCTGTCGCCCTCCTTATAACCGTAAGCCTTGTTTATACCGTTGAGATTATCAACGTCTGCCAATATGATACGCAGGAGCTTTCCCCTGCTTCTGCTGAATTCCTCGGTCATCATGCGTTTGAAGCCTCTCATATTAAGAAGACCTGTAAGAGAATCTCTTATCTGAGACTTAAGCGTATCATCGCAGTAGATAGTGTGTCTGCGCTGCTTTTCCAGAGCGCAGGTAACATATCTCATCCATTTGGAAAATCTGCGGTCGTAGACATTGCCGCTGTCCCCGAAGGAAAGAACGATATATCCGAAGTTCACATTGTCAAAATGAAGGGGAGTAAAAACAAAAGCAGAGGGCTTGTCTCTTTTCTCAAAGATATGCGGGAGCATTTCTCTCCTGTCGAATTTACGTGTTTCATCCACCGAGCCTTTACCGTTCAGACGATAATAGGGTATACTCATCACATCTGTATAATCGGTCACGGAATCGCTTGTATGCATGATGTTATCATTCAGACACAGCCAGAAGCCCATCATTCCTCTTATGTAAAATGTATACCAATCCAGCTTCCAAAGAAAATCCGTAAATGTGGGAGCGCTTATGAGCTCTTCCTGCATATAGTTATAGCTGGATTCAAAGCCGCCGATATCATATGGAGTCATCTCACGCTTGGCAGACTCTGAAATACTGATTATATCGATATGACTGCAGCCGCAGCTGAAACCATTTTCAAATCTGCATGAAGCCCCATTATAAGGAATGATCTCCCCGCCTCTTATTGCCGAGATTATCCTGCGTGCGGCATACACTGCCATTTTTGACGGGTCTCTTCTTACCGAGGTGATGTTTATTGATTTAGTATCGTGAGGCTCTCCGCAGCATGCCCCCATGACGATAATATCTTCGGGGACCCGTACATTTCTTCGGGAAAGCTCCCCGATAAGAGAGGCAGCCACATAATCGCTGCAGCATAATGCAGCGTCGGGCAGTCCCCTGCTTATCATTTTATCCGCGATCTCGGAATAATTGCCTTCAAGGTCTCTGCCTGAAAACTCTAATTCTCCGGGCACAGCTATATTATGCCTCTCCAGAGCGGTCAGGAAATTTTTCCGCATACAATCAAAAAATGCGGAGGGACCCTGTCCGTCTACATATGCTGCGGTTTTAACAGAGTGAACGTCTGCAAGGTGAGAAGCGACCAGCTCTGCCATTTCCTCATAATCATACACCACATTATTATCACCGGGTGTATACTCGTCCATATACACAACAGGCTTGCCCAGCTTATCAAGCGTTCCGGCAATACTGTTCTGCACCTGCGTTCCGTTAAGACCCTTCAGAAACACGATAACCCCGTCGATAAGATCATAATTCACGATATCGAACAATTTGTTTTCAATTGGTATCTCCGCATACCTCGTGAGAAGAGTAGAAAAAATCGCCACATCCATATCCGCAGCAAAAAGCTCTCTTTGAATGACCTCCAGAGCATCGGAAAAAAAGCTTTTATCAGCTTCATTGACGAGAACAGCGATCAGTGGTCTGCACTTATCCAATTTGTTCAAAAAATCACTCCTCACAAGGATAAAAATACAAATCCTTACAAAATATTTATGATTTACATGGAATAATATTTCTTTTGAGACATTATATCACATTTCGACAAAAAAATCAAGTGTATTGTGCATCATTAAAACAATTTCAAAGGCATACTCCGATATATCAGAACCCGTCTTCATAAGCATATTTTCCTGCCAACAAATGATCAGACCCCCGTTTCATCTGCAAAACGGGGGTCATTTTCAGGCTGACGATAAGACCTGTTTACTCAACATTTTTAAGTGCTTCGCTCTTTGATACCTTCGATACCTTTCTCATCTGAAGCAGCGCAACTGCCGCAAAGCATATCATTCCTGCCGAAACTGTTACGATATATGTCATGGGACTCATCACATATGGGATATATCCCGTCATCATGGTGTAAAGATAGCCTTTGAAAATGGCTCGCATTGCAATGTCGATAAAGGGTATCGAAATGATAAGTCCGAACAATACCGCAATGGTAGTCGATACAATGTAAAGACTGCCTATCTCACCGTTTCTGAAGCCGAGTATTTTTGTCATTGCAATGGACCGGAAATTCCTCTCGATGACCTGCTTGCAGAGAACGTAAACTACAATAACAAAGAACATCGCTCCGAACCATTTGAAGATGTCCATCATTCCGCCCATTGATACCGTAAGCTGGTCGGAAAGCTTGGTGTAATCCGAGGCGGTGATCACTGCCGCAATGTTGTCATCGTCAAGCTCCGTAAGCTCGCTGTCCGAGAAATATCCCGTGAAATGGTCCTGCTTTTCTCCGAATTTACTGTTGAAATCGCCGATGTTCATAAATAATGCCAGTGACGACCTGTAATCATACACTCCGCCGATCTCGATCTCATAGGAACAGTCACGCTTGTATTTCTCGTCAAGTCTGATAGTGTCCCCCACGTCCAGACCGAATTTCTCGCTTATTCCCGTTGAAATGAAAGCCTTTCCCTCGGGAATGTCAGCATGAACGTAACGGCTGTCCGATTCAATTCCGTAAACCGTGAGACTGTCGGTGAGGAATCCCTCCTTGGAATAATCAAAGCTTGATGAAGCGTATTTTTCCGCCTGAGGGTCGATCACTTCGGCTGCTTCCTCACAGTCGTACAGCACGTACTGATATTCGCTTATCATATCATGGATGATCATTTGCTTATACGAATCCAGCATTCTCGGGAACATGTCGCCAAAGCTGATAAGCACCGCTCCGAAAAGAATACCCACTATCATCACGATATATCCGGGCAGATTTGTGAAGAATATCCTGAGACTGAATCTTGTTTTGAAGGGCAGCTTCGAATTCAGACGCATCGCTTTTTTGTTTCTGTTCCTTTTCAGGTCGTGTCTGAGGAATTTCAGCGGACTGAGCTTAAGCTTGGAAATAAGCACCGTCAGATTTATCAGCAGCATCAGAACTATCGGCACTATCGTTGAGAGCAGAAAGGCTGACGGGTCCCATATCGTTTCGTATGCAGTGAGTGAGTAGGAGCTCAGGTACAGATCCACACAGTAATCCTTAAGCACAGTATATCCAAGCACATTTCCCACAACGGCGGCTGCAAGGGTGACTATTATGGGCAGTATCATATAATGACGTATCAGCTCGCCCTTTGTATATCCCGACGCACGAAGTGTTCCGATGACTCCCGCTTCGGAAACGATAGTATTTGAAATTGTCACGGCAAAGATGAATGCGATGATAACTATCATCATATAGCACATGACCATCATGCCTGCTTCGTCTCCGCCTATATCTCCGATGGAAAAGGTTATCGCCTGATTAAGATATCCCGGAACATAGTTCTCCACAGCGATAAGGTCCGTTTTGTCTATCTCGTCCTCAAAGGCTTCGTCCCCGGGCATTTCATATTCCTCGCCGTTCATTGCAGCGCTGACAGCGTCCTCTACGATCCCGAAAAGAAGATCGTCAAGCTCCACCGACAGATCGTTTTTTGAAGGCTTTTGCCCTGTTGTCATATAGAGAGCAGCATATTCCTCCGAAGCCTTTTCAAGACTTTCCGTCATCTCATCTATCTGCTTCTGCACTATCGCTTCATCGTATTCGGTGATCTTGTCCTCAAGCAGCCCGAGAAATCTATCGGAGCGCTCCGCTGCTTCGATATCGTCTGCGCAGGGCTCGTTATATTTCCAAGCATAATTGCAGCTGATATTTCTGCTGTCAGCCGAATCAAAGCCGCTGTCCGTCATTACCGCAACGGAAAAATTTATCGATTCGAACATGGAGTCTGTGTTGTTTTCAAAAAGAGTGCTGTAATCGGGCAGTGCGATAAAGCCTGTTACTTCAAGGCTTTTGCCGTTAAGTGTTATGGTATCGCCGATATTTATGCCGTTGTTTTTGGCGAACACTCTGTCTATGGCGATATGGCTGTCCTGTGACGGCAGCTCTCCGCTTAACAGACAGGGCTTGTTCAGCTCATCGGACTGCCTGTATACTCTGACGGTCGCGCCGGTTTCCGAGGTGTCTTCATCAAAGAAAAAGCTGTCGTAAAGCTTCATTTCCATTTCTTTTTCAAATGTCTCTTTCAGCTTATCGGGAAGAGCTTTATCAAAGGTGATATGACCGTCCTCGATGTTATAAAGCTCAAAGCTCTCGTAATATGCGGCTTTAAGGCTCTCATTTCCCACTCTCAGTCCCGAGCAGGCGGCGATAAGCAGGACCATCATAATAAATATCGCTGTATATTTCGCTGCATCCTTTGCAAGCTCGCGGGGCAGACGCTTTGTAAGTGGATTCTTCATATGTATTATCATTCCTTTCAGGGGGAATATATTTACGAACCTGTCCACATAGGCGTATACGCACGTCTTTTCGGCAAATTTTGCCGCAGAC
>JBJFHQ010000341.1:0-7623 GCA_051893755.1 Oscillospiraceae bacterium | reverse complement strand
CAGACGTTGAGAAGATCGCAGAGCAGGTGGATTTCGTATTCTGCGCTGTCGACATGAAAAAAGACGAGATAAAGGCTCTCGAGGAACGCTATGCCAAGGCTGAATGTCCCGTAGTTTCCAATAACTCGGCTCACAGATTCACTCCCGATGTTCCCATGGTAGTCCCCGAGATAAACCCCGACCACATTCAGATAATCGAAGCACAGAGAAAGCGTCTCGGCACTAAGAAGGGCTTTGTTGCGGTAAAGTCAAACTGCTCGCTGCAGAGCTATGTTCCCGCACTTCACCCCTTAAAGGACGAATTCGGCATCGACAGAGTACTCGTTTGCACATATCAGGCTATCTCCGGCGCAGGCAAGACCTTCGAGACAATGCCCGAGATCGTTGACAATGTTATCCCCTACATCGGCGGCGAGGAGGAAAAGTCCGAGCAGGAGCCCCTCAAGCTCTGGGGTCATATCGAGGGCGACAAGATCGTAAGCGCTTCCGAGCCTCTCTTTACAGCACAGTGCTTCCGTGTTCCCGTTTCCGACGGTCATACTGCGGCTGTTTTCGTAAAGTTCAGGAAAAAGCCCACCAAGGAGCAGATGATCGAGGCATGGGAAAGCTTCAAGGGCGTTCCTCAGGAACTTAAGCTCCCCAGCGCTCCCGAGCATTTCCTCCACTACTTCACCGAGGATAACCGTCCCCAGGCAAAGCTTGACCGCATGATCGAAAACGGCATGGCTGTGTCTATCGGACGTCTCCGCGAGGATAATCAGTACGACTACAAGTTCGCATGCCTCTCTCACAACACCTTAAGAGGCGCTGCAGGCGGCGGAGTTCTTCTTGCCGAGCTGCTTGCCGCTAAGGGCTATTTTGACTGATGAACGTATCATTCAGAAAAGGTACGGACGCAGACGGGGAGCTTATCATCGGATACTTAAAAAAGCTTTCCGAGTATGAAAGGCTCTCCGAAAGCTGCAATATCACCCCCGAAGCCCTCAGAAGGCTCATGCAGGAGGAAAATGGTCTGCATGTGCTCATAGCCGAGCAAAACGGCGAAGCTGTGGGGATAATGACCTACTATTTCTACAAGATCGCCACCTTTTCGGGAAAGCATGTGCTCTACATCGAGGATATCTTCATCGACGGAAAATACCGCGGAAACGGCATAGGCAGCCGCTTCTTTGCCGAAGCGAAAAAAATCGCCGAAGAGACCGACTGCGACCGTCTTGAATGGAAATGCCTTGACCGGAACGAGCCCGCGAAAGCCTTCTATGAAAAGATAGGTGGGAAGATCACCTCCGAGGGCTGGCTTACTTATACTATCGACTTGTAATGACCATTCGTTTTGAAAGGATCGGTTTATATGAAGAACACTATTTTTACAGGCGCAGGAGTTGCTATCGTAACTCCCATGAATAACGACGGTTCGGTCAATTACGACGTTCTCGCCGATATCCTCGACGAGCAGATCGCAGGTCACACCGACGCGATAATCACCTGCGGCACCACCGGCGAATCTGCCACTCTCACCGACGAGGAGCACAGAGAAGTCATCAGATTCACCGTTAAGCACGTAAATCACAGAGTGCCCGTCATCGCAGGAACGGGCAGCAATGACACCGCTTACGCAGTGGAGCTTTCCAAGGAAGCCGAAAACATGGGCGCAGACGGTCTCTTAAGCGTTACTCCCTACTACAACAAGACCTCCCAGAGAGGACTTGTCGCACATTTCACCGCAGTTGCGGACGCAGTGAACATTCCTGTTATCCTCTACGATGTTCCCTCCAGAACAGGCGTAACAACTGCGATAGACACCTTCAAGACCCTCGCAGCGCACAGGAACATCTGCGCAGTTAAGGCAGCAAGCGGAAACATCTCCGCGATAGCAAGCCTTATCGCAGCATGCGGCGACGAGCTTGACGTGTACAGCGGCAACGACGACCAGATAGTGCCTATCATGTCACTTGGCGGAAAGGGCGTTATCTCGGTACTTTCCAACGTTGCACCCCGCGAGACCCACGACATCTGTCAGTGCTGTCTGGACGGCAACTTTGCGGAGGCTGCAAGACTTCAGCTGAAGTATCTTGACCTTTGCCATGCGCTGTTCAATGACGTAAATCCCATTCCCGTAAAGGAAGCGATGAACCTCATGGGCAAGAATGTGGGCGAATGCAGACTGCCGCTTATCAAGTCGGAGCAGTCGAAGATAGACCAGATCGAGAACGCATTAAAGAACGCTGGACTGCTGTGAGCGAACAAATAATAAGCGCCGCCCGAATCAAGAACGTGGAATCCAACAAAGAAAATCCAGTGAGTATCTAAGTGGGATACCTGCTCGGGCGGCGCAGCATTTGACAGCGAAGCGAATAAAATACACAGCACCGATAGGTGTCGAGAAAGCGAATAACTAATCGTAAGTAAATTGCAAGCCGAAAGCGATAATCTGCTCTCACATAACATATCAAAATGTAAGCGACACAAAAAAAACCCAAAAAGAAAGGAACGATCTCAATGGTAAAAATAGCCGTCTGCGGTGCAAACGGTAAAATGGGCAGGGTCATCACCTCCGTTATCGGCGGACGTGACGACTGCACCGTGCTCTGCGGTATCGACAAGATAACCGACAGGTATGCCGATTTTGAAATATACGACGCTCCCGAAAAAATGCCCGAGAAGCCCGACGTTATCCTCGATTTCTCACACCCCTCGGTGCTGGACTCACTGCTGGAGTATGCTCTGGCTAACGGCACTCCCCTTGTGCTCTGCACTACGGGCTACTCTGAGGCTCAGACCGATAAGATAAAAAAGGCTTCCGAGCAGATCCCCGTGTTCTTCTCGTTCAATATGTCACTGGGCATCAATCTGCTGGCAAATCTGGCAAAGACTGCTTACGCGATACTCGGCGATCAGTTTGACGTGGAGATAGTCGAAAAGCACCACAATCAGAAAATAGACGCTCCCAGCGGAACTGCGCTCATGCTGGCAGACGCTGTAAATTCCGCTGCCGACGACAAATATAACTACGTGTACGACCGCCACTCCCGCCGTCAGAAGCGCGAAAAGTCCGAAATAGGTATCCACTCTGTCAGGGGCGGCACTATCGTCGGCGAGCATGAGATCATCTTCGCAGGAAGAGACGAGGTCATCACTCTGTCACATCAGGCAGCTTCAAAGGAAGTGTTCGCTGTGGGCGGTGTAAATGCTGCGGTTTATCTCAGCGGAAAGAGCGCGGGACTGTACGATATGTCTGCTCTTATTGAAAATAAATAAGAAACACTGTCAAAATGCCTGATAATTTGTCGGAAATTTCATATAGTTTTTCTTGACATTTTTATTCTGCTGTGATATAATATATAGGTAATTGATTATTCCATAGCACTACTGTCTCTGGATCTATGTGATGGGCTGCTATGTCGATCATATATTTACAGAAACGGAGGTGCAACAAATGAAGGAAGGAATCCATCCCAATTACGAGGAGACTACCATTACCTGCGCATGCGGCAATGTCATCAAGACTCGTTCCACTAAGAAGGATATCCACGTAGAAATCTGCTCCAAGTGCCACCCCTTCTACACAGGCAAGCAGAAGCTCGTTGATACAGGCGGACGCGTTGACAGATTCAAGAAGCGTTTCGGTATGGACAAGTGATCGGATATGCAAAAAAATGATCCCTGCTCTTTGGCAGGGATTTTTTATTGGCTTTATCATTATTATCTCCTTTACGGCAAGTATTTTTGCTTTGTCGGATATGTACTCATTGGTGTTGATGTTGTAATACGGCACGCTGGGCTTCACCGTGTAGACTATGGGCTCGCCGCCGTATTTTGCCGCTGCCTTCTTTGCGTACTTCTCCGCACTGAGCAGCGACGGCGTGGAAAATACCTTGTCGGTATACTTCTTCCGCCAGTCCTCGCGGAGATTTCCCGTTTCAATTGCGGGCAGCAGGTACCCGCCTACCCGCAGCTTGAAGACTGTGGTCGTTCCGTGATAAAATTCCATGCTATTACTTCCTTTCTATCGCATTTTTATAGCTTATCAGAATATGACAGGGCGCAAATATGACCGCAAAAATTATCAGCAGCACCGAGCAGCTCATTATCCCGCTGAACAGAAATATCACCGACGGAATTATCGACAGCGCCAGCGCTCTGAATATGCTGTTCCTTTTGAAGCAGATTATCCATATCACACAATAGGCAAGGACCAGCACCGCATCAATGATAAGATACACCGCAAAGGCTTCGTCCGACCAAAATCCGAAGGCTGTGCCCGGGATGTTTATGATCATCGTGAAAAAGCAGCCGAATCTGCCTATCTGCTCCAATGTTTCTGCCGTTTTGTTGCTCCAATGATTTTCAAAGCCGTCTTTGCACCTTACCGCAAAGATGATGTTCGGTATCATGATAACTGCCATGAAAACCAGCCCGAACACATTGAACCAAATCATTATGAATCACCCTCCATTTTTTATATCGTATCGTTTTGTAAAAATGCGGACAACAGACAGAAACTGTAAAGCCAACAGAGCATAGTATAATGAGTAAGCGGAACTATTTACAGCAACCGAAAAATATGTACCGAACATGCCGCAGACCGTCCCGTATCGTCCGCAGATGTGACCTGCCGCTGCGTCCGTCAGGGTATAGCGTGACCGGTATCTCTGCGATAGCCGCACCCGAGAGAGCGAACCTTCCGATAATTTCGGAGGCAAACTCCATGCCGCTGCAGGAAAGTCCCAAGGCAAGCGCTTTTTGCCGCTCAAAGCCGCGCAGTCCGCAGTGAAAATCCCGCACCGAGGTGTGAAACCGCAGTCTCCCAAGAAACGAAAGCACAGGCACGCCGATGTATCGGTGCGAAAACGGCATGGCACCGGGAGCAATATTGTCCATGCGGCAGCCCATTACCAAAGGGTACCCCTCACGCAGCTTCTCCATAAATCCGTCCAGATGCAGAAAATCATAGCTCATATCACAGTCGCCCATGATGATGTATTTTCCGCGGGCAGCTTTTATCCCGCCGATAAGGGCATTGCCGTAGCCCCGTTCAGTCACGTTCACCACCCGTGCACCTGCCTCCTGTGCCAGTGCCGACGAATCATCCGTGCTGCCGTTGTCCGAGACCAGCACCTCTCCGCAGATGCCGCTTTCCATTAAAAACTGCTGCGCCTGCCGCACACACTGCGCAACGGTCTGCTGCTCGTTGAGACAGGGCATAAGGATAGTCAGCTCAATTTCGTCCATGCTTTTTTACTCCTTTTGCGGGGGTTTTTTCTTTTTCGGACGAAATTCCGCCGAGTACCGCAAAGTTGGACAGCCCCCACGCCGAGCCGCATCTGAGTTTCGCAGTAATTATTTTCATATTATACCACACAGCTCCTGACTTCTTTTATTCTACCACATGTTCGGCTTTTATGTCAATACAAAATCGCAGGTTTGTCAATTTGTCACCTTTTTGTGTGAACATAGAAATAACTTCAAAATAATCCTGACATGATTATTTGGTGTATAATGTCAGCGGACGGCGTAACCTCGATAGGTGACATGACGTTTACATTTTGTGGCTGTGTTGCCAACTAAACAAGCTCCCCCTGTTTTATCCCGTGCTGAGATAAAACAGGGGGAGCTCTGCTTTACAAAAACCGCCGATCTGTCATTTTTATGAAAACTATTTCCACTCGCCGAAATTGATTATGTAGACCATTCCGCCCTTTGTGGCGTAGTATAAATGGTCGTTCTCGCTGCTTCCGCCCAGCTCGATGACTGCCGCGTCCTTAAGCTCCGAGGACACGGTGCGGTAGAACTGCCGTTCCCGCTTGTCGTTCGGGATATTGTTCTTCTCCGCGTACCGTGCGAACAGCTTCAAAAACTCCGACAGGTCGGGCACCGTCAGCCGAAGCTCCTTCGGGATGATGTACTCCTCCATGTATTTCTCACGGAGCAGCTTCTCTCTGTTGTCGGCGGGGACTCCGCGGAAGATGTCCCGTCCCCGTCCCTCGCACATGGACGCGTCGGTCAGCATTGCTCTCACAAAGGCTTCCTGCGGATTTTTTCTAAGATATTCCTCGCTGAATTTTATCTCGGTCACAAATATCCCGTCGGGGTATTTTCTGAACCAGTCATGAATACGCGCGTCCACTCCCGCTGTATTGCAGGAAAGGGCTGCCGCTATGAATTTCTCGGGGTCGTCGTAAAGCTCTCGTACAGCTTCAAGGACCGTAGCTGATGCAACGGGCATTTATATCATTCCTTTGCTTTTATTTTTATCTGATGTTACAGTTCAAACAGCTTCAGGCACTTTCTGTCGAACATCTCCTGCAGCGCAAGCAGTATGCCCATTCTTCCCGTGGTGTAGGTAAGTCCGCCCTGAACATAGGCTGCATATGGCTCTCTTAAGGGAGCGTCCGCGGAAAGCTCTATCGAAGCTCCGTTGTTGAAGGCGCCTGCTGCCATGATGACCTGACTGTCATAGCCCGGCATATCCCATGCCTCGGGAGCCACAAAGCTGTCCACAGGCGAGCCCTTCTGTATGCCCTGAATGAACGCTGTGAGATTGTCGGGATTCTTCATAAGCACTGCGGTGATGATATCTCCCCGCTTTTCGGTGGGCGCAGGATAGCACTCAAAGCCCAGCATGGTCATGATATTCGCAGTGAAAAGCGCCGTCTTAAGAGCATTCGCCACCACATCGGGCGCAAAGAACAGTCCCTGATACATTGCCTTGTTCTCGTTCAGCGAACAGCCTACCTCTTTTCCCATGCCAACACAGGTCAGACGATAAGCGCACTGCTCCACATACTTCTTCGCACCTGCGATATATCCGCCTGTATGCGCCAGTCCGCCGCCGGGGTTCTTGATGAGCGAGCCCACGATAAGGTCTGCTCCTGCGGCAATAGGCTCGGTCTTTTCGGTAAATTCTCCGTAGCAGTTATCAACAATTACGATGATATCGGGATTGGAGCCCTTTGCCGCCTTGATTATCTCGGCGATTCCGTCCACCGTGAGAGTGGGACGAAGGGAATATCCTCTTGAACGCTGGATATACGCGCACTTTGCGCCCTTCACCTTCTTGAATATCTCTGCCACATCGGGAGTGCCGTCGGGCTGCAGGTCAACCTGATCGTACTTCACGCCGAAATCAGCAAGGGAGCCGTTCCCGCTGCCCCGAAGTCCGATGACCTCTTCAAGAGTATCATAGGGTCTGCCCGTTAATGATACCATGGTATCACCTGCACGGAGTATGCCAAAAAGTGCGCAGGTCAGCGCATGAGTTCCGGAAACAAAGGTGTGCCGCACCAGAGCGTCCTCTGCGCCCATTGCCTGTGCGAACACTGCATCGAGGACATCTCTGCCCTTATCGCCGTAGCCGTAGCCCGAGCTGCCGTTCATGCAGTCCTCGCTTACGCGGTTGTCAATAAATGCCTTCAGCACCTTTTCACCGTTGAAGCGGGCTGTTCTGTCTATCTCCAGAAAGCCCGACTCGCAGGCAGCCTCTGCCTTTGCTGCCAGCTTTAAAATTCTGTCTTCGATAACAAATCCGCCCTTCACAACAGGCTTTGGGTCAAAAATTTCTGCCATATCTATATTCCTTTCAATGTGTAGTAGCTGCCGCTGCCCGTGACTTTATATCCGTTG
>JBJFHQ010000340.1:0-1651 GCA_051893755.1 Oscillospiraceae bacterium | reverse complement strand
GGACGGAGATGCAAGCGGACGGATCAAATGTACACTCGCCAACTGGACAGGCGTTGCGTATAAGATACCTCGCACCGAAATCGAAAAATGCAAAAACCGTGAAGATCTCAAATGGAGTGGGGTTTATTTCCTTTTTGGAGTATCTGATGATACTGGTGAAAACATTGCTTACATAGGACAGGCAGGCATCAGAAAGAACGGAGAGGGCATTCTCTATCGACTTATGGAGCATAAGCGTAATTCTGATAAGGACTACTGGACGGAAGCTGTCGTGTTTACTACCTCAAGGTAAATTTATAGCAAATTGATATCCTCATAAAATCGGCACAAACTGAGCATCTATGCGGTTTTACACATTTTGAATAATTGAAATAATTTCAAAAAAACTGTTATAAATGGAACAGTGATGGAACAGTATTTTTATTCAAGTTTCAATAGCTTTCGGGTGCTTTCAGCGTCCGAATGCGCATATCGTTTACGGAGCATTTTTAAGTCAGCGTGTCCCAGAACGTCAGCGACCGCAAATATATTTTCGCCGTCATTTACCCAGATTGTCGCTCTGGTGTGCCTCAGTTCGTGAGGATTAAGCTCCGGTATATCTATGCCCTGCTTTACATAATGTTCATGCATATCACGCATAAACACATCATAATGCCGCCTGCTCCATGTCCGTGGACTGCATACAGTATTTCGTACATTACAAATTACAAATTTACTATTGTTTAAGTGTGATTTCAAAAATTCAACGGTCGCTTCTTTAATCGGGATAACTCTTTTTCTAAAATCGTTCTTGGGCTTGCCTATAACGACTTCCATTTTGCCAGTATTGGCATTTTGCACGTCTGTAACTCCTCTGCTTATATACATAAGCTTATTTTCAAAGTCTATGTCTTCCCACATCAGCCCGAGAAGTTCACTCCTTGACAAGCCGTATTCAAGCATCAGATAAACGTCTAAGCCGTATCTGTGTTCGTGGGTGTATTCTAATACCTTTTCGCATTGCTCTTTCGTATATGTGCGCTTTTCAGCCTCTTTAATATCACTTGTTATTTTAATCATTGTCACAGGATTTTTTATGCACAAGTCATTTACAACGGCATACTCAAAAATTTTATTGAGAGCCATTTTGTGTTTTTTCAAGCTGCCAACAGACAGTTTTTTTGACTTTTTATTAAAATATGTCTGTATGTCGAGCTGCTTGATTTGGCTTATCTTATGCTTTCCGAAATAGGGGATAATGTGATTTTCGACAGAGTTTTTATATGTGAGGTTGTATGAGCTATCTTTAATAGTTCCTTTGAGATTTTCAAGGACCTTTCTCGCCCAGGTGTCAAAGCATTCATCTTTTTCGACAAAGGAATCTCCAGCCCGCTCTGCAACTTCCTTGTCAATAATATATTGATTAGCTTTAGCTTTGGCATCTTCTTTTGAAGTACTGCTGTAAAATGCCTTTCTTATCGGCGTACCGTCAAAATCATGTCCGACAGTTGCTTTATAAACATACATTCCGCTTGAATGTGTTGGTTTTTCTTTTTTAGGACGTCCCATAAAATCACTCCTTGACAAATTTTAGAAAGAGTGATATAATATATTTGTTAATTATATCACTACTTGATTAATTAATGTCCTTTCTTGTTCCTGCTCCAAAATT
>JBJFHQ010000339.1:0-1660 GCA_051893755.1 Oscillospiraceae bacterium | reverse complement strand
GACCTTGAGGCGGAACCCAGACTGAAAATGACATGGAACCGAAAGACTATCGTTGACCTTTCCAGAGAGTTCCTTAACAGCAACGGCGCGGAAAAGCATACGGACGTAAATGTTCCCGTGCCCGTAACTACACAGATAAAGGAATATGCCGACTGCGAGGAAAGCTGGTCCACTCTGATGTCCTCACTGAACGTGTGCTCCCAGAAGGGCCTCGTTGAGCGCTTCGACTCCACTATCGGCGCAGGCACCGTGCTCATGCCCTATGCAGGTAAATATCAGCTCACACCCACACAGGCAATGGCTGCTAAAATACCCGTACTCAAGGGAGAAACTACCACCGCTTCTATCATGGCATGGGGCTTTAATCCCTATCTCACCGACAAGAGCCCCTATCACGGAGCTATTGCCGCAGTTATCGAATCTATCGCAAAGGTGGTCGCAGCAGGCGGCTCCTACAAGCACTGCTGGCTGACCTTCCAGGAGTTCTTTGAGAGAACACAGAACAATCCCACCCGCTGGGGCAAGCCCTTCTCCGCACTTCTCGGCGCATACAAGGCACAGCTGGAGCTGGGCTGCGGAGCTATCGGCGGAAAGGATTCCATGTCCGGTACCTTCGAGAACATCGACGTTCCCTCCACGCTGGTCTCCTTTGCCGTATCTACCGCAAACAGCGGAAGCGTTCTTTCCGGCGAGTTCAAGAAGCCCGGCAACAAGGTCATCCTTATCACGCCCAAGTACGACGAGAACAATCTGCCTGTATTTGACAGCGTGAAGGAATGCTTTGAAAAGGTGGAAAAGCTTATCGCAGACAAGACTGCACTGTCGGTATGGGCTGTGGGCTTCGGCGGCGTTGCCGAGGCTGTGGCTAAGATGTCCCTCGGAAACAGAGTGGGCTTTAAGTTCTCAAAGAAGCTTGACACAGATACACTGTTCTACTCCAAGTACGGCTCCTTCGTTATCGAGCTGGACGGAGACCCCTTCACTGTTGAGAATGTCATCGGTGAGACTATCCCCGAGTATATCATCGACAACATCACATATAAGGTGAACATGACCGAGATACAGAAGGAGTGGGAGGACCGTCTCGAGCCTATCTTCCCCTGCAACATCGAGACCGAGGACAAGCCCGCAAAGGTGTTCACCTACAAGGCGGAAAGCCGCGTAAAGCCTGCTGTTGCAGTGGCAAAGCCCAGAGTTCTTATCCCCGTATTCCCCGGCACCAACTGCGAGTACGACACTGCAAGAGCCTTTGAGCGCGCAGGTGCTGTTCCCGAGATAGTTGTGGTAAAGAATCTCACCCAGTCCGCACTGGAGGACAGCGTTTCCTACTTTGCAAAGCAGGTGAAGAATTCTCAGATAGTTATGATACCCGGCGGCTTCAGCGGCGGCGACGAGCCCGAGGGCTCCGGAAAGTTCATCACGGCGTTCTTCCGCAACCCGAGGATAAAGGACGCAGTTACCGACCTGCTGGACAACCGCGACGGACTTATGCTCGGCATCTGCAACGGCTTCCAGGCGCTTATCAAGCTGGGTCTTGTGCCCTACGGAAAGATCGTTGACATGAAGGACGATTCACCTACGCTGACCTTCAACACTATCGGACGCCACCAGTCCATGATGGTAAGCACAAGGATAGCTTCCAACAAGTCTCCGTGGCTTG
>JBJFHQ010000338.1:0-7809 GCA_051893755.1 Oscillospiraceae bacterium | reverse complement strand
ACCCTGTTGCCGAGGAAAATGCAAAGCGCGACGGCGTCGAGATCAAGTTGTACCGCATCATTTACGATGCTATCGAAGAGATCACAGCTGCCATGAAGGGCATGCTTGCACCGAAGTTCAGAGAAAATCAGCTGGGAAGAATTGAAGTGAGAAACACCTTCAAGATCTCGGGCGTAGGTACTGTTGCAGGCTCATATGTATTAACGGGCAAGGTCACAAGAAACGCGCAGATACGTGTTGTACGTGACGGTATCGTCATTGCCGAGGATAAGATGTCCAGCCTGAAGCGTTTCAAGGACGACGTGAAGGAGGTCGCAGAGGGATACGAATGCGGCATCACACTTGAGAAGTTCAATGACGTCAAGGAAGGGGATATCTTCGAGGCGTTCATCATGGAAGAATACCGCGAGGACTGATGCGGGGAAGCCCAGCTCCGCCGAAAACGAACCGTGAATAATCGGTAAATCTTAAGTGAAAAACAGCAAACACCAACAAAATTAATCGTGCTGAAATAAAACACAGCCGAATATAATACAATTAATAAGCAATAACGGAAGCAGGGGAACAGCCTGCTTCTAACAGAGAGGAGCGCAGCATATGCCGAACTTTAAAAACAGACGTCTTTCCGAGGATATCAAAAGAGAAATATCGTCCCTTATCCTCACCGAGATAAAGGACCCCAGAGTGAACAGCGGTCTTGTGTCCGTGGTGAGGACAGAGCTTTCGGGCGATAATTCTCACTGTAAGGTGTATATCTCCAGTCTTGAAGGCATTGAAGCAGCTAAGAGCGCTGTCAAAGGCCTTGAAAGCGCGGGCTGGATATTCAAGAAGGCTATCTCAAATAAGCTTCATCTGAAAAAATGCCCCGAGCTGAAATTTATCGCCGATAATTCTATCGAACATTCCGCCGAGATAGAGCGTATGCTGGAAAATATCTCGTCGGCGGAGGATAACGGGGACGAAAATCCGGAGCAAGGCTCCGAGGAATAAAACATACAAGGAAAGGATCGTAACACTATGCGTATTGGCTTTACGGAAGCAGCGGAGTTCCTTAACAGCTGCACCGATGTTCTTATAATCACTCACGCGAGTCCCGACGGAGATACTTTAGGCTGCGGCTTCGGCTTGTGCAGAGCTTTGAGACAGTGCGGTAAAAAAGCCGACGTGGTCTGCTCAGATCCTATTCCTGCCAGATATGATTTTCTGAAAGAATGGTATGCGCCGCAGGGCTTCGAGCCTAAGCAGATTATTGCTGTGGATATCGCCGATACAAAGCTTATGGGTAAGCTGTCAGAGTTCGGCGATAAGGTGGATCTCTGCATAGATCACCATATCACCAACACGGGCTATGCAAAGCGGCTGCTTCTCGGCGAGAAAAGCGCTGCTGCCTGCGAGGTGGTGTATACTCTGCTGAAAACGGCGGACATTCCTATCGACGAAACTGCGGCAATGTGCCTGTACACGGGCATTGCTACCGATACGGGCTGCTTCAAGTTTGAAAGCGTCACACCCGAAACTCATATGATAGCCGCGGAGCTTTACAGGTACGAATTTCCCCTCCCTGCGGCAAAGCTGAACCGCTGGCTCTTCGATATAAAAAGTCAGTCCAGAGTCAAGGCGGAAGGCATTATCATTAAGAATACGGAGCTGTTCTGTAATGGCAAGTGCGCCATGACCTCCGTCACCCTTGACGAGGAAAAGGAAAGCGGCATCTCCGCCGACGATTTCGACGGGATAGCTTCGCTGCCTATGCAGTTTGAGGGCGTGGAGATAGCTGTTACAGTCCGTGAAAAGGATCCGGGCAGGTTCAAGATATCCGTCCGCACAGGCACCGACGCCAATGCTTCGAGGATATGTTCAAGCTTCGGCGGAGGCGGTCATATCCGTGCGGCAGGCTGTACTATTACGGGAAAGCTTGACGACGTAAAGGCGCAGCTTCTGAAAGCATGCGCAGAGGAGCTTCACAATGTCGGGTACTGATACAAAAACGGAGCTTAACGGCATCATCTGCATGTATAAGCCCAAGGGCTTCACATCCTTTGATGTTATCGCAAAGCTTCGGGGAATACTGAAAATGAAGCGTCTCGGTCACGGCGGCACTCTCGATCCCATGGCAGAGGGCGTGCTTCCCGTGTTTGCGGGGAGAGCTGCCATGGCGTGTGAGATGCTCCCCGACCATGACAAGGTCTACGAGGGCGGATTTAAATTGGGTCTGTCCACAGATACGCAGGATATCACGGGAACTGTTACCGAGGAAAAGGGCTATTCCCGCATTTCCCGTGAGGAAATAGAAGCCGCGCTCGGAAGCTTCCGCGGAGATATCATGCAGATACCGCCCATGTACTCGGCGGTGTCGGTGGACGGAAAGCGGCTCTATGAGCTGGCGCGGCAGAACATCACCGTGGAGCGAAAGCCCCGTCCCATAACGGTCTACTCCCTTGAGCTTGCCGGGTACGACGAGGAAAAGGGCGAGGGCAGGCTGATGATATCCTGCTCGAAAGGCACGTATATACGCACTCTTATCAGCGATATCGGAGAGCTTCTCGGCACGGGAGCAGTAATGACCTCACTTGTCCGAACGAGGGCATGCGGGTTTGATATATCCGACTGCGTGACCTTTGAGCAGCTGCAGGCGGAAGTTGACAGAAACGGCGATCTCACGCGGTTTGTCCTGCCGATAGAAAAGGTGTTCGGATATCTGCCGACCGTGTATCTCACCCCCGACGAGGAACGGCTCTACCGAAACGGAATACGTCTTGAAACAAAGCGGATATGCTGCTCTGTTGAAGGCGGAAGAGTCCGCGTCAGCGGCAGTGAGGGATTTATCGGCACTGCGGAGATAACCTCGGACAGGGAAAACGGAGCGAAAATACTTAAGTCTGAAAAGACGTTCGTCCTGCCGAAAAATGACATGAATTATAAGGGCGGATATGCGGTCGCCCTGGGGATATTTGACGGAGTGCATATGGGACACCGCACTGTTATCGGAGAGACCGTGCGGCTGGCGGAAGAGCTTGACCTGAAAGCGGCAGTGTTCACCTTCAGAACGGACAGCGTTTCCGAGGGCGGAAAGGTCCTTGAACGGTCCTGCCTTATGAGCGAGGAGGAAAAGGAACGCCGACTCAGGGAGTGCGGCGCGGAATATATCTTTTCGCCGCCATTTTCCGAGCTTAAGGATATGTCCGCCGAGGATTTCGTGCGGATAGTCCTGCGAAACCGAATGAGGGCAAAGGCTGTCATCTGCGGCGAGGATTTTCGCTGCGGAAAGGGCGCGTCCTGCGATGTGAAGCGGCTGGACGAGCTGTGCCGCAAATACGGAATCACACTGAAAACAGTGCCTCCCGTTCCCGACGAAAACGGGGAAAAAATATCCTCGGGACGGATACGTAAGCTTATCGCAGAGGGTGATATCTCCGAGGTGCAAAGGCTCACGGGGTCAGGCTATGTGTTCCGTACAAAGGTGATAAACGGCAAACGGCTGGGGAGAGTGTTGGGCTTTCCCACCATAAACCAGCATATCCCCTCATACATGCAGCTGCCCCGATTCGGCGTGTACGCCGCAAGGGTGGAAATATTCGGCAGGAGCTGTGACGGCCTTGCCAACGTGGGGATAAAGCCCACTGTCACAGACAGCGGGGAGATCCTCTGCGAGACATATATTTTTGATTTTGATGAAGATATCTACGGACTGGACGTGAGAACGGAGCTTCTGAAATTTATCCGTGACGAAAAGAAATTTTCCTCGGAGGAAGAGCTCAAAGCACAGGTCCTGTCTGATATTGATAAAATAAAAAAAGGAACATAAGGAACCGCTGATCAAATCGTTTCACGAAACTCTCAATAACGGATTTTCGAGTGTCGGAAACGATGCCTGCGGCTTGATCAGCGCTTCCTTAAATAATGCCGCAGATACGGCGGAACGGAGAAATGTCACCATGTCAGAGAAAAGAGTAAGAACGAGATTTGCACCCAGTCCTACGGGATATATGCACATCGGAAATCTCAGAACGGCGATCTATACTTATCTTATCGCAAAGAAAAACGGCGGAGATTTTATCCTCCGCATAGAGGATACCGACCGTGAGCGCTATGTTGACGGTGCTGTTCAGAAGATATATGATACCCTGAACGTATGCGGTCTGAAATGGGACGAGGGTCCCGATGTGGGCGGTCCCGTGGGTCCCTATATCCAGTCGGAGAGAATGGGCATCTACAAGGAATACGCAGAGCAGCTCGTTAAGAGCGGACATGCTTACTACTGCTTCTGCACCAAGGAGCGCCTTGACGAGATGCACAGACAGCAGCAGGAGGCAAAGGTCTCCAATATGATGTACGACCGCCGCTGCCGTGACCTGTCCGAGGAGGAGATACAGAAGAACCTCGCCGAGGGCAAGTCCTACGTTATCCGCCAGAAGATACCCGAGACGGGCACAACTACCTTCCATGACGTGCTTTACGGCGATATCACCGTGGACAACGCCACCCTCGACGATCAGATACTTTTAAAGGCGGACGGTCTGCCTACCTATAACTTTGCAAACGTTGTGGACGACCATCTCATGGGCATCACCCACGTTGTAAGAGGAAACGAGTATCTTTCCTCCACGCCAAAGTACAATCTGCTTTACGAGGCATTCGGCTGGGATATCCCCGAGTATATCCACGTTGAGCATATCATGAGAGACTCCACCCACAAGCTGTCCAAGCGTGACGGCGACGCTTATTTCGGCGATTTCGTGGAGAAGGGCTATCTGGTTCCCGCTATCATGAACTATATCGCACTGCTGGGCTGGGCGCCTAAGGGCGAAAATGAGATATTCTCCCTTGAAGAGCTGGTACAGGAGTTCGACATCAGCGGACTTTCCAAGGCTCCCGCAGTGTTTGACCCCGTCAAGATGAAGGCTATCAATGCGGAGTATATCAGACGGCTGTCCCACGACGAGTTCAAGGCTCTTGCGATGCCCTACATCAGACAGACCGTAAAGCGCGAGGACGCTGATTTTGATGTGCTTCTGGATGCGCTCCGGCCCAGAACGGAGCTGCTCACCGATATCCCCGAGAAGGTGGACTTCATCGATGCAGTGCCCGAGTACAGCGACGAACTCTACTTCAACAAAAAGATGAAGACCAACGCAGAAACAGGTCTTGAAGCACTTAAGATGATACTCCCCGTACTGGAGGGCATATCCGACTGGAACGAGGAGACCGTTCATGCTGCGCTCTTTGCGGAGATAGAAAAGCAGGGCGTTAAGAACGGCTGGATGCTCTGGCCCTTAAGAACGGCGCTTTCGGGCAAGGCAATGACTCCCGGCGGCGGCGTGGAGCTGTGCGTTATCCTCGGAAAGGACGAGAGCATAAAGCGCGTAAAGGCAGGCATTGAGAAGCTTGAGAAATAACTTGCCGCTTGCTTTTGGCAAACTGTAAACTGAATTTCGCTATGCTGTCACTGTGCTATCACAATAAAATGATATATTATTTACAAATAGGCTGTTTTTATTCATTCAATAATCAGACCGCCCCAAAAGGACGGCTCGGAAAGGAAGAATAATCAAAATGATAGAGGTCAAAAACCTTACAAAGCAATACGGCGAAAAGAAGGCTGTCAACAACATTTCTTTCACCGTAAACGACGGAGAGATACTGGGCTTTCTGGGACCTAACGGCGCAGGAAAATCCACTACCATGAATATGCTCACGGGATATATCTCCGCTACCGACGGAGAGATACTCATAAACGGCGTGGATATCATGGAGGACCCTCTCGAAGCTAAAAAGCAGATAGGCTATCTGCCCGAGATACCGCCCCTTTACATGGATATGACGGTAAAGGATTATCTGAATTTCATATACGACCTGAAAAAGTGCAGGCTTCCCAGACAGGCTCACCTTGAGGACGTATGCAGGCTGGTCATGATAACCGATGTGTACGACCGCATAATCAAGCACCTTTCAAAGGGCTACAAGCAGAGAGTTGGTCTGGCACAGGCACTTATCGGAAATCCGCCCATACTCATTCTGGACGAGCCGACCGTAGGTCTTGACCCCAAGCAGATACACGAGATAAGAACTCTTATCAAGAAGCTGGGCAAGCGCCATACGCTTATCCTTTCCTCGCATATCCTGTCCGAGATACAGGCGGTCTGCGACAGAGTAGTCATCATCAACAAGGGCAGGCTTGCTGCGGACGATACTCCCGAAAATCTTACAAAGAAGCTTTCGGACGAGCACCGCATCATCGCAAGGATAGACGGCACCAAGGAGGAAAATCTGAGGCTTATCCAGGGTATCAAGGGAGTGGCTTCGGTCACTGCCGATATGGAGCGTGAGCCAGGTACCTTCGATTACGAGATAGAGACCGACGGCGTGACCGATATCAGAGCAGAGCTCTTCAGGCGTGTGGCTGCCAAGAACAGGATAATCTACAGCCTTAAGAGCACCGAGCTCACTCTGGAGGATATCTTCCTTAAGATAACCATGGGCGAGGACGTTTCCGTGGGCAGGTCGGAGCCTAAAAAGGTGCTTTCCGACGAGGAAAAGGCTGCAATGCACGAGGCTGTCAATAATGCGGCTGCTGCTGCGTTCACCGTGGATATGAATAAGAATTTACAGGAGTCGCCCGAAACGGACGATAATGACGATAACGGGGGTGAGCTGTAATGGGCGCTATTTTCAGACGTGAGATAAAGGCGTATTTCACATCGCCTATTGCATATATTTTTATTGCCGTATTCTATGTATATACGGGAATGTACTTCGTGGGGACGAACATCTACTCCGCCACGACCGATATGACCTACGTTTTCTCGGGAGTTTTCACACTTATGATGATAATGCTCCCTCTGCTTACCATGAGGCTCATGTCCGAGGAGCAGAAGCAGAAGACCGACCAGTGTCTGCTGACAGCTCCGGTAAATCTCGCAGCTATCGTAATGGGAAAATTCTTTGCTGCGCTGTGTGTATTCCTTATCGGAATGGCGATATATATCCCTTACATCTTAGTTCTTTATAAGCTGGCAGGAAGCATCGCATGGGCTACCGTTATCGGCAACATGTTCGCGCTGCTGCTTCTGGGAGCAAGCTTCATCTCAATAGGCATGCTTATTTCAAGCCTTACCGAAAATCAGATAGTTGCGGCTATCGCAAGCTTTATTGTGATAATGCTGTTCTATATGATCGACGTTCTGGCAGCAAGCGTTTCCGTTGACTGGCTGAAAAACGTCATGGTATCGCTGGGCTTCTACAACAGATATTACGAATTCACAAACGGCATCATCAATATCCCCAGCATAGTATTCTTCCTGAGTGTTACATTTATCTGTAACTTCCTCACGGTAAGAGTGCTGGAAAAGCGCCGCTGGGGCTGATAATTATTTATGCCGAAAAACGATTCCGATAAAACCTGAAAGGAATGTCTGAATAAAAATGAGTAAGAAAAATAAGAAACAAGACAGTGAAGAGCTTATAAACGCTGCTCCTGCGGAGGATATTTCCGCCGAGGACACTCAGGAAACAGCTCCCGAAGCTGCTCCTGCGGAGGAAAATGCTCCCGAGGCTGACAAGAAAAAGAAGGAAAAGTACGTTGACCCCGCAAAGGCTGCCGAAAAGGCGGAAAAGAAAAAGTACAGCCGCAGAAAGCTGAAATACGGCGGAGCTGCAACAGCTGTGACTCTGATAGTAATTGCAGTGGTGGTACTGGTGAACGTGGTGCTTTCCGTGCTTTCCGACAGGATGAACATGAGCATCGACATCACTCCCGACGGAACCTTCGAGATATCTCAGGAGACCATAGATTATCTTGCTACCGTGGAC
>JBJFHQ010000337.1:0-7813 GCA_051893755.1 Oscillospiraceae bacterium | reverse complement strand
CGGAGGGATTCTCGCCGTCCTTTGGCTTAGGGAGAAAATCCGCTCCGCCTGCCCCGATGACCTCGGCGCAGGTGACCTTAGCCGACGACACCACCACGCAGGGTATGGGATACTGAGGTATAAGCTTTTTCAGAAAGCTTATACCGTTCATTCTCGGCATTTCCACATCGAGAGTGAGCACGTCGGGAGACAGCTCGAGTATCTTATCCCGCGAATCGTATGGGTTGCGGGCAGTCCCCACGACCTCGAATCCCGCCGCAGTCAGCCCCTTTTCGAGAAAGCTGCAGAAAAATTCCGAATCGTCCGTTATCAGGACCCTTATTGGTCTTGCTTTAGTCATAAAAAGTCTACCTTACTTTTTCAAGCTTGCGGTAGATTGCAGGCTTGACATATTTATACCGTGTGTCCTTGGATACGTTCTCGGCATGACCGATAAAGAGGTATCCTCCGTCCTTTGTGCAGTCGTAGAAGCGCTCGATAAGCTGATTTTTCGTATCGTTTTCGAAGTATATCATAACGTTGCGGCAGATTATCAGATCGAAGGGCTTTTTGTACTTTATGGGGTCCATGAGATTGAATTTCTTATAGACTATCTCGTTTCTTATCCTGTCCTTGACCTGATAGGAGTCGTCGTCCACCTTATTGAAATACTTTATCCGCCACTCATCGGGGAGGTCGCTTAAAGCCTCCTCGGAGTATACGCCCAGCTTTGCCTTTTTAAGAGCGTCGGTGTCAAGATCTGTAGCCAGTATCTTCAGGTCCCAGCCGTTTCTGCGCTCGCCGAAGTAGTCGTCGATGACCATGGCGATAGTATAGGGCTCCTGACCCGTGGAGGAGGCGGCGCACCAGATGCGGGCGTCCTTGTCGGTGACGGTCTTTTCGATATAGGGGAGCACGGTGCTTCGAAGGAACTCAAAATGCTCGGGCTCCCGCATAAAGAAGGTATGGTTGGTGGTAAGCTTGTTGACGAGGGTGATAGTTTCGTTTCCCGACTTGTCGGAAAGAGCGTAATCTATGTAGGAGGTGAAATTATCGAACCCCTTGTTCTGGACTATCGCGCTGAGTCTGCCCTCGATCAGCACTCTTTTCTTTTCGAGATTTATTCCGTAATTGGACTTCATGTAGTCCACAAGTCTGCGGAAATCTTCATCGGTAAGCGTAAGCATTTCGTTACTCCTCTTGATTTGCGTAGTTTATCAGATGTCGGAGATAAGCTTTTCGCAGTTAAGCAGCTGCTTTATCTCGCCGTCCGACTCGATGATATTCTTTATATACTTGTTGGCGTTGACCTTCTTGCAGTCGGGAGGAAGGCATATTTCCTCGGGCTTTACGATAGTGACCTCTCTTACGCGGTCAACGATTATGCCCACGAAATTGCCGTCATCGAACTCCAGCACGATGATGCAGGTGCGTTCGTCGTAGGGTATCTCCTCCTTGCCGAAGCGGCGGCGGACGCTGATTATCGGCACGATCTTGCCGCGCAGATTTATTACGCCCTTGATATAGTCGGGTACCTTGGGAACGATGGTGATCTGTTCGATGCTGATGATCTCGTTGATATACTTGATCTCAATGCCGTACACGGTGTCGTCGATGCTGAAAAGCAGCGCTTCTCCGCCCTCGGCTGAAAAATCCTTTACATTTTCCTCATTCATGATATATGTTCCTTTCGGCAGATTATTTCTTCATTAAAAGTCGGATATGATGTTTCCGATGTCAAGGATTATCGTGATGGAGCCGTCGCCCAAGATAGAGCAGCCTGCCATACCGTTTTCCTTGACGTTGAAGTTATTGAGCATAGGCGAGAAGGGCTTTACAACGACCTGCTGCTCGCCGATGAGCTCGTCGGCAAGGAGGCATGCGCTCTTGCCCTCGGACTCTACCTCTACCAGTATTATGATGCCGTCATTGATATCGGTGGAGGAAGGCGTGAGGTCGAACACGTCGTACAGTCTGATAAGAGGATAGCACTCGCCGCGTATCATTACCATTTCGCTGCCGTTGGTATCCTTAAGGAGCTGATTGGGCTTTACCTTGAAGGATTCCTTGATAACGCCTATGGGGATAGTGAAGATAGACTGTCCCACGGAAATTTCCATGCCGTCCACGATAGACAGCGAGAGAGGGATCTTTATGGTGAACTGGGTTCCCTCGCCCCACTTGGAGTCAACGGAAACTGTACCGCCCGTCTTTTCGATGTTCTTCTTAACAACGTCCATGCCCACGCCTCTGCCCGAGTACTCGGTGACTTCCTCGTTGGTGGAGAAGCCCGGGAGCATTATCATATTGAATATTTCCTTGTCGGTATATTCGCTTCTGGGCTTGGTGAGCATGCCGTTTCTCTCCGCCTTGTCCAGTACCTTTTCGGGGTTGATGCCCTGACCGTCGTCGGTAACGCAGATGATTACCTCACCGGAGGAATTGTATGCGGACAGCGTTATCTTGCCCTTGGCAGGCTTGCCCTTTGCGACTCTTTCCTCGGCGGTATCCTCGATGCCGTGGTCCATGGAGTTTCTTACCATGTGCATAAGAGGGTCGTTCAGATTATCTATGATAGACTTGTCTACCTCGGTCTCTTCGCCCTCGAAAACGAGGTCAACGTCCTTGTTGAGCTTGACCTTCATATCGCGGACGATACGTGTCATCTTATTGAATGCGCCCGACAGGGGTACCATTCGTATAGACATTACAGTCTCCTGAAGCTCGGAGTTGAGCTTGCGGAGCTGTCTTGCAGCCTTCTGGAAGTTGTCAAGCTTTAATCCCTTCACCTTAAGGTCGGGGCTGGAGGTCACCATTGCTTCGGTGATAACGATCTCGCCGACGATATCGAGGAGCTGGTCCAGCTTGTTCAGATTTACGGAGATAAGTGACTGCTTTGCGCCGCCCGTAACAGCGGGAGCAGCCTTCTTTGCGTCCTTCTGCTCGGCAGCCTTGGGAGCTGCGGGCTTTTCCTCCGCCTTGGGAGCAATAGCAGCAGCTGCGGCAGCCTCGGCAGGCTTTTCGGGAGCCTTTTCCCCGGCAGCGGGAGCTTCGCCGCCCTTGCGTACAAGGACAGCGTCCTTTACGTTGGGAGTAGCCTTTATCATATCAACGACAGCCTGATCTTCCGCTGCCTTGAAGTATACGGTGAAGCCGTTTTCGATGATAGCCTGTGCAGTGGAGGGATCGTTTTCAATATCCTCGGGAGAGAATGCGAGCAGCTCGACGCTTTCGCGGATATTGTTCACCACCATGAGGGCACGGAGATTTTCCATTTTGCAGTCCTCGACGAAGGTGACCTTCACCTCGGACAGGGAAGCCAGAGGCACTTCCTTGGTGCCGCTGTCCGCAGCGTCGGTGACCTCGTAGGACTTGACGTTCAGCGAGCTTCCGATGATGTCGATGACCGCGTCCTGAGTAACATCTGCGGCGGGACGGAAGTGGATAACGAAGCCGTTTTCGATGATAGCCTTGGCGGAATCGGAGTTGTCCTCGATATCGGAGGGCTCGTAGGTAAGAGCGGAGCATTCGCTCTTTATATTGTTGACAACGAGGAGCGCACGGAGATTCTCCATTTTGCAGTCATCCTCGAAGTATATCTTCACGGTAGTCATGCAGTCGCCCGAGTTGGAGATGACCTTGACAGTCTTTCCCGTGTCAGCTGCTGCCTGAGCGGGAGCTGCTGTCTGAGCGGGGGCTGCATCAGCTGTGCCTTCGCCCTCCTTAAGAGCCTTTGCATAGGCTTCGATCTTGCTCATATGCCCGGAAAAATCGGTAGGAGTATACTCCTCCTCCTGAAGGAGCTCGATCTCGGTCTTAAGCAGATCGGAGGCGGTGAATACCAGATCGAAAAGGGTCTTTTTGTCGGTGATCTCGGGGTTATCCTCGCGGATAATGAAGAACATGTCCTCCACAGCGTGAGCGAGGTGGGACATATTTTCCAGACCCATCATCGACGAAGAACCTTTTATAGTGTGCATCGTGCGGAAGATCTCGTTGATATCCTCCGAACCGAAGCTGCTTTCGTTCTCGGTCTTCATAAGTATCTGATCAAGCTGTTCAAGGAGCGAGGTGGTCTCGAATATGTACATATCCACCATATTTTCCATGCCTGCCTCAAATTTTGCCATATCTTCCATTCCTTTCCGTAACCGCCGCAAAGCCTGAGCGGTACTGCTGCGATTTATTTCAGCGCCGTATACAAAATGTGTTATGCCTTTATCCGAAAGCGGATATCGGTACAAAATACGCAGTATAACTTATTATTAGTTATATTATACCACAAACATTTTTTTTCTTCAAGGGATATTTAGCAACAAATTGACTATATCACTTAAAAATTTTTGGTGATATTTTCGGTAAAAATATACAAAAAGCATGAAATAGCACTAATTATACATAATTACTTCATATTTTGATGAAATATTTGTTGTATAAATTAATAAAATGTTCACAAAAGAAGCTTCGAATTGGATTATAATTAATGTGTAGCATAGATCGTTCGTATAAAATATAGTATAGAGAAATATCCTGCCGAAAAGGGGTGAGCGGAACATGGCAAATATACTTAATATAACGACTCCGGTAACGCCGAAGGATTACCAGATGCCGAGATATAACCAGAACCAGCAGACAGGCGCTTCGGGCGAGGTGTTCAATCTCGGCGACCAGACGAAGATCGTTAAGACCAATGACCGCAGCGACGGCTATGCCGAACAGGATCTGAAGGATCTGGAGCTTGCCACGCCTTCCTCTGCGGGCTCTTCGGGAGGCGTGTCCGATACCCTTGATGCGGTAAAGGAGCTGCTGGGAAAGGCTGCCTTCTCCGCTCTTGCCGAAAAGGGCGATACTGCTGCTCTCAATAAGCTCACCGAGTTTGCGGAGGAGGTCATACTCACTCCCGACGATCTTGTGGCAGACCTTAACAATCAGCAGCAGAACGCAACTATATTCAGCGGAAAGCTGTGGGACGCTCTCCGTCTGCTGGCAAAGGGCAGCAATTCCGAGGATATGTTCTCCGCCGTGCTGGACTTTGCGAAGGCTGCGGCGAATAATGCTCAGAAAAATGAGATACTGTCCTCGCTGTCCGCAAACTTTAAATATCTCTCCGAGGAGCTCGCACCCAGCAGGGCAGTCTCCGAGGAGCTTATGAAGGCGTCCGAGGCACTGGCTTCTCCCGACGCTGCGAGGAATTATCAGGCGCTCAAGTCCACCCTTGTGCAGCTAATCAACTACACGGGGGAGAGCCTGCTTCTGGATAACAAGACCCAGAACCTGCTCCCGCTCATCATACATAATATGTCAAGGTACAGCGACGACCCCTCCGCACTGCGGCAGAGCTTCGATACGCTGCTCAACATCTTCGACAACATCAATTTCGGGGAGAATACCCTGTCTGCGCTGGCGAATGCTTCGGGAGCGGAAAACGCCGATGCTTCGTCGATACGCTCCGCACTGGAAAAGCTCTTCGATAATTTTATCCTGCAGTCCGAGCTGCCTGCCGATGTGAAGGCTTCGTCGGTCATCGACAGCTCCGTCATCGCCGAGCAGAACAGACTCGACAACACGGCAAATCTGCTGGCAATGGGCATCAAGAACATGGCTGCACGGCTGGATGAGGTCCGCCTGAAAAATACTCTCAGCGGCATCGACCCCGAGAACGGCTCTGCGTCCATAAAGCTTGCACTGGCTTCGGTGACGCCCAATACTCCCGCAATGGCGGACGCTCTCGATACACTGATATCAAACTACGAAAAGACCCACGATCTGGCGGGACTTATCGACCGATTGGGCACTATACTTAATGGTATAGAGGACGTGGACAAGAAGATACCGCTGGCACAGGTGTTAAATCAGGCGCTGTCAAAGCTGGCACAGGAGGAGGGCAGCAACTATTCGCCGCCTACGTCTCTCGATACGCTGGCTGATTTTCTGGTGAAGAACATCAACGATACGACGCTGCAGTCGCTGGTCTCCATGAATCAGAACGATATCGCGCGGACAATGCTGACAAATCCGGGCGTGTTCAATCCGCTGATGCACTTCTTTGTGCCGCTGGACGCATACGGAATGCGTGCCTTTGCGGAGCTGTGGGTGGACAAGAACGCCGACAGGCAGGAGGTGCCGCTGTCGGGCGAGGGTGACGATGAGGACACGAACCACATATTCATGTGCTTTGATATGGAGAACGTGGGCTATTTTGAAATGGAGATGTTCGCCAAGGGGAGCAATCTCAGCGTGATGCTGCTCTGTCCCGAGGGCATGGAGCAGACCTTCGAGCCGCTGAAGCAGTCCGTGCCCCGCATTGCCGCCGCTTCGGGGTATATGGTGGGGACGACCATCGTTGATACATTGTACCGCAAAAGAGATCTGAACTCGGTATTTCCGTCGCTTCGGAAGAAAAGGGGGACTTTTGATGCCAAGGTCTGATAAGAATACAAAAGCGGCAGTTGCTCTGAAATACAATCCCGACAAGGACTACAGCCCCGTTGTGGTGGCGACGGGCCACGGAAGAGCCGCCGAGAGGATAATCTCACTGGCGGACGACAGCGGAGTGCCTATCTACCGCGATGACAGCACGGCTGCGCTGCTGTCCATGCTGGACGTGGGACAGGGCATACCTCCCGAGCTTTACTCGGTGGTGGCGGGCATTTATGTTGAGATAATGAAGCTTGCTTCGGGAAAATGATGATAATAATGACCTCCGCATGAGATGTGCGGGGGTCTTTTTTGTTTGCGTGAACGGGAGTTCATATCCGCCGCAGATGAAAATTCAAATTTTCGGGCATATATTCGGAGTACTTGCTTTGCTTTGGTTCAAATTTTCGGTGCAATAATGCACAGGTACGCCGTTTCCGACCGAGATTCGAAAAAATATGATGTTCAAATTATCTATATCATATAAAAACAGCCCGATAATATTGTTGAAAATGGATATTGATTCGATGTTCAAATTGTGGTATAATCTAATCATAAACAAGGACGGTAAGTCTACTAATATTGAACCGGAGGAATTTAATATGAAGCTCAGAAAAATCGCGGCTGCTATTGCGACCGCAGCTAT
This sequence comes from Oscillospiraceae bacterium, assembly GCA_051893755.1. Lineage (GTDB taxonomy): Bacteria > Bacillota > Clostridia > Oscillospirales > Ruminococcaceae > RGIG4694. The sequence continues at coordinate 771 of JBJFHQ010000337.1, read as the reverse complement.
CGCACTTTCCGTTGCCGCTTTCGGAGCAGCTGCGGAGTCCACCACTATCGAACTTGACAGCGAATATGCAGGCAACTGGGGCGCAGGCGCATATATCCCCAAGGAGGACCTTCTCGCTATCGGCGGCGATGTTAAGATAACACTTGATATCGAGACCATCGAGCCCGAGGGCGAAAAGCAGTTCCTCGTGACCCCCATGGACTACAAGACCCCCGCATGGAGCCGTATCACAAATAAATGCACGAGCGACACTATCGTTGCTAAGGAGGACCAGTTCATCGTTCTCGTACAGGGTGAGAAGTCCGTTGAATTTGTTGTTCCGCAGGACGTTATCGAGAACCTCACCGAGGTCGACGGCGAAGGCGGTATCGGCTTCCAGGTTTGCAGCGTTATCGTAAAGTCCGCTACTCTTGAGCCCGGCACTCCCGAGGCACAGTACAGGATAATCGACGAGGATAACGTTATCCCTTACTGCTTCGGCGAGTATCAGATGCCCGAGGCTGAGGAAACAGCAGCTCCCGCAGAGACAGAATCAGCCGACACAACAGAGAGCACAGAGTCCGATTTCCCCGCAACAGGAAACGCTCCCGCAGCAGCTATCGTTTCGGTAGTTATCACTGCAGGCGCTGTAATGGCTCTCACACGTAAGAAAAAGTAATCTCCTACCGTTTGGATAATGCCTATAACAATTCCGCCGCTGATGTTTTCAGCGGCGGTTTTGTATGTTTGCCCCGAATGGGCAGTAACTCGGTGGTGAAAGTCCACTACAGA
>JBJFHQ010000336.1:0-1674 GCA_051893755.1 Oscillospiraceae bacterium | reverse complement strand
TGATATGAAAAATATTCATGCCTGTCATAACTAATCAGTACTTTACAATATGACAAAGATATTATATAATAGTCAATGATGAATGATGAATGTGAAAGGATATGAGAAAATGAACAAGGATCTGACTGTGGGGAACCCCTCAAAGGTCATTGTCGGATTTACGGTGCCGCTGTTTATAAGCGTCATTTTTCAGCAGCTTTACAACATCGCAGACAGCATTATCGCAGGAAAATATGCCAACGGTCTTGCAGCCGTGGGAGCAAGCTATCCGATAACGATGCTGTTCATGGCAGTGGCGTTCGGCTGTCAGATAGGCTGTTCGGTGGTCATCGGCAGAAACTACGGCGCAAAAAACTATAAGGCGACAAAGACCTGCATAACTACGGCGCTTGTTTCGGGACTTGCACTTTCGGCGGCGCTTACCATGCTGGGAGTGATATTCAGTCCGCAGCTGATGATGCTGGTGAACACCCCCGCCGAGATATTCGACGACGGAAACACGTATCTGCGCATCTATACGGGAGGATTCATCTTTCTGTTCCTGTACAATGTTGCGACGGGCATCTTCAACAGTCTTGGCGACAGCAGGACGCCGCTTTATCTGCTGATAGGCTCGTCTGTGGGAAATGTTGCGCTGGACGCACTGTTTACGATAGTGTTCAGATGGGGCGTGCCGGGCGTTGCATGGGCGACCTTTATCGCACAGGGAACGGCGTGCATATGTGCACTTGCGATACTTCTGCGCAGGCTGAAAAAGGTGTATGACGGGAATGACGCGCCCATATTCGACAAGGGTGCGCTGCGTGAGATAGCGGTGATATCGCTGCCCAGCGTGCTGCAGCAGAGCTTTGTATCGGTAGGAAATCTGTTCATACAGTACCTTGTAAACGGCTATGGAGCGTCGGTCATCGAGGGATACTCGGCGGCAGTGAAGCTCAACACCTTTGCGATAACGGTCTTTGCCACTGTGGGCAACGGGATATCGAGCTTCACAGCGCAGAACAACGGCGCAGGAAAGCCCGACAGGATAAGAAAAGGGCTTATAGCGGGAATAGTTTTTGCACTGGTGATAGCGGGGATGTTCTTCGGGCTGTACTTCTTCCTGCCCAAGACCTTTGTGAGCCTGTTCATGAACGAAGGCAGCACGGCGGACGCAATGGATACGGGCATAGAATTTTTAAAAACGGTAGCACCGTTCTACTTTGTGATATGTCTGAAGCTGGCGTGTGACGGCGTTTTCCGCGGAGCGGAGAAAATGGGGCTGTTCATGCTGTCAACGTTTATAGATCTGGCGCTGCGTGTGGTCACAGCGTTTGTGCTGTCGGACATCATGGGCGCGTCGGGCATCTGGAACGCATGGCCCGCAAGCTGGATAGTAGGCTCGGCGATCGCGGTATTCTGCTGTTTCAGATTCCTCGGGAAGACTATCGGACAGGCGAAGAGAGCTGCGGAGGCTTAATTATACTATTACATGATCTGCGTGGTGGAACTCACGCAGATCTTTTTATACAAAGTGCTGTGGAATTTGCAGAAAAATGCGATTTGTATTGTAAAAAACATAAAAGTGTAAAAAACGAGTAAAAAAGCCTTGACAAAAGTAAAAGAGTGTGATAAAATAAATTATGTTGTCACGGAGAACGGTGAAAGCCGCAAAACCAAAGCTCAAGAAAATAT
>JBJFHQ010000335.1:0-1677 GCA_051893755.1 Oscillospiraceae bacterium | reverse complement strand
CAGACCTCGTTTGCGACGCTATCAACACCGCTATGAGAGAGCTTTTCCTCCAGATCGTTTACGGAAGATCTCAGAGTGCTTTCTCCGAGGACGGCCTCGCAGTAGGCGCAGGTCTTGAGGATCTCGGTAAGGGTCTCCGTTCTCAGGTAGGTACTATGTACGGTACTCTCAAGAAGGGCCCCCGTTACCTCGAAATGACCGACGGCTACGTTACAGGCATCGCTCTTAACGAGGACGATGAGATCATCGGCTACAAGTTTATCAACTTCGGCAAGATGATGGACTTCATCAAGAACGGCGATGACGCTAACACAGCTTTTGAAAAAGCACAGGGTCAGTACGGCCGTGTTGCTGATGCTGTTAAGATCATCGACCCCAGAAAGCAGTAAGAGGAGGAATTAACAATGGCTTTATTTGAATCATATGAGAGAAGAGAAAAGCAGATCCTCGAAGTTCTCAATAAATACGGTATCAACTCCATTGAAGAGTGTGCTGAGATCTGTAAGGAAAAGGGCTTCGATCCTTACAAGATCACAGAAGGCATCCAGCCTATCTGCTTCGAAAACGCTAAGTGGGCTTACACTGTAGGCTGTGCTATCGCTATAAAGAAGGGCTGCACAAGAGCTGCTGACGCTGCTGCTGCTATCGGTGAAGGTCTTCAGGCATTCTGTATCCCCGGTTCCGTTGCCGATCAGCGTAAGGTTGGTCTCGGTCACGGCAACCTCGGCAAGATGCTCCTTGAAGAGGATACCGAGTGCTTCGCATTCCTCGCTGGTCACGAGTCCTTCGCAGCCGCAGAGGGTGCTATCGGTATCGCTGAAAAGGCTAACAAGGTTCGTAAAAAGCCCCTCCGCGTTATCCTTAACGGTCTCGGCAAGGACGCTGCTCAGATCATCGCAAGAATCAACGGATTTACATATGTTGAAACTGAGATGGACTACTACACAGGCGAGGTCAAGGAAGTATTCCGCAAGGCATATTCCGACGGACTTCGTTCAAAGGTCAACTGCTACGGTGCAAACGACGTAACAGAAGGCGTTGCTATCATGTGGAAGGAAGGCGTTGACGTTTCTATCACAGGTAACTCCACCAACCCCACTCGTTTCCAGCACCCCGTTGCAGGCACATACAAGAAGGAATGTGTTGAAAAGGGCAAGAAGTACTTCTCCGTTGCTTCCGGCGGCGGTACAGGACGTACTCTCCACCCCGATAACATGGCTGCAGGTCCTGCTTCCTATGGTATGACCGATACTATGGGCCGTATGCACTCCGATGCACAGTTCGCAGGTTCCTCCTCCGTTCCCGCTCACGTTGAGATGATGGGTCTTATCGGTATGGGCAACAATCCTATGGTTGGTGCTACTGTTGCTTGCGCTGTTGCTGTTGAAGAGGCTATGAAGGGCTAATCTGCGTGGTTTGTCAAAAACACAGATTTTTCCTGTTTGCTGAAACAGCATAAAAAATCGTAATTTGTCTCCGATTTGTCTCCCGAATTTTTTCGGGGAGACAAACGGAGATTTTTATTTGCTTTTCATCTTTTCAGTTTTCACATCTTGACTGTACAGGAATCGCATGGACATTATATCTGTAAATGCTTGATATTTTTGATAAGATATGGTATTATTATTACATCAGATAATATTGAGGTGAAAGAGAATGGCAGCATTAGAAAATCTT
>JBJFHQ010000334.1:0-7869 GCA_051893755.1 Oscillospiraceae bacterium | reverse complement strand
ACCGCTTCCATTATATGCTTCAGCGAATATGCATACGATATGCGTATATATCCCTCGCCGCACTCGCCAAAGGCATTTCCCGGAACTACCGCTACATTGTGCTCGAACAGCAAACGCTCGCAGAATTCCTCACTGGTAAGCCCCGTGGACTTTATCGACGGAAATACGTAAAACGCTCCCTTCGGCTCAAAACAGGTGAGCCCCAGATCGTTCAGCGCACCTACCAGCCACCTGCGGCGGATATTGTATTCGTTCACCATGCGGCTGATGTCCTTGTCGCAGGACTTTATCGCTTCGATAGCCGCAAACTGCGATACCGTCGGCGAACACATTATCTCGTACTGATGTATTTTCAGCATCTGCTTCATAATGGGCGCGGGACCGCATATGTAGCCCATTCTCCAGCCCGTCATGGAGTACGCCTTTGAAAAGCCGTTGACGTAGAGCGTCCGCTCTGCCATGCCCTCAAGCTGGATTATCGACGTGTAGGGCTCGTCGCCGTATGTAAGCTCGGAGTATATCTCGTCGGACATTATGATGATGTCCGTGCCGCGGATGACCTCCGCTATCTTTTCGAGGCTCTCCCTGTCCATGACCGCTCCCGTGGGATTGTTCGGAAAGGGCAGGATAAGCAGCTTTGTCTTGTCGGTGATCTTCGCCTTCAGCGCTTCGGGAGTGAGCTTGAAGCTGTCCTCCTCGCGGGTCTCCACGGAAACGGGGACTCCGCCCATAAGCGTGACAAGCGGCGCATAACAGACAAAGCAGGGCTCCACGATAAGCACCTCGTCACCGGGGTCGATAAGCGTTCTGATGCCGATATCAATTCCCTCGGAGCCGCCTACCGTAACGATTATCTCATGGTCGGGGTCGTACTTCACGCCTGTTTTTCTCTTAACGTAGTCGGAGATGGTGCTGCGAAGCTCTGCAAGACCTGCATTTGCGGTGTATTTGGTCTTTCCCTTTTCGAGAGCGGTTATGGCAGTTTTTCTCACGCACCAGGGCGTCTGGAAATCGGGCTCGCCCACTCCCAGAGAGATGACATTTTCACGCTGTGCGGCAATGTCGAAAAATCTTCTGATGCCCGAAGGCTTGATCTCCCTGCATTTTTCCGACAGCACCTTATCATAGTCTATCACGGTGAGATCATGCTCCTTTCGTCCTCGGCGTCGCTCAGCATGAAGAAGTTGTTCTGCTTATACTTTTTCAGTACAAAGTGAGTGGAGGTTGATATTACTCCGTCGATAGTAGAAAGTCTCTGTGCCACGAAAAGGGCTATCTCCTTGTAGTTGGTCCCGCTGAGGGTCACGGCAAGGTCGAAGGAGCCGCTCATAAGAGTAACGGAGTCCACCTCGTCGTACATCATGATAGTGCGGGCAAGGTCGTCAAAGCCGAAATCCGCCTTGGGAGTGACCTTGACCTCGATGAATGCGGTGACGAAATCCTTGTCGAGCAGATCGTCATTGGTAACGAGGGTATATCCCTTGATAACGCCTTCCTTTTCGTACTCGGCGATCTTGGCTTCCACAGCCGCTTCGGACATTCCCGCGGCGGCGGCAAGATCCTTGACCGACATACGGGCGTTTCTTTTGAGCAGATCAATTACAGGTTCAAACATAAAAAATACCCTCCGTTCTGTATAGCAGCGAATAGCTGTTAGCAATTAGCTGCTAACTGACAACTATTCACTCTTCACTAATTCTTAAGGCTGTGCAGGGGTGCGGGGATCTGTCCGCCGCGGGAGATGAACTTCGACGGCGAGAAGCTGTTTATCTTCATAACAGGACCGCTTCCGAAAAGTCCGCCCCAGTCAAGAACATCGCCTTCCTTCATGCCGATCGCAGGGATAACTCTTACGGCGGTGGTCTTGGTGTTTATCATGCCGATAGCGGCTTCGTCTGCGATAAGCGCGGAAATAACGTCCGCAGAGGTGTCTCCGGGAATAACTATCATGTCAAGTCCTACGGAGCATACCGCTGTCATTGCTTCCAGCTTTTCAATGGAAAGAGAGCCTCTTACGGCAGCGTCTATCATGCCGCTGTCCTCGGAAACGGGGATAAACGCACCCGAAAGTCCGCCGATGCGTGAGCACGCCATAACTCCGCCCTTCTTTACAGCATCGTTGAGCAGTGCAAGGCAGGCTGTTGTTCCGCAGGCTCCGCAGCTTTCAAGACCTATCTCCTCTAAGATGTGAGCAACGCTGTCGCCCACTGCGGGAGTAGGAGCGAGCGAAAGGTCGACAATGCCGAAGGGCACGCCCAGTCTTTCCGAAGCAGTCACGCCCACCAGCTGACCTACTCGTGTTATCTTATATGATGTTTTCTTGATGATATCGGAGATCTCGTTAATGGAAGCGTCGGGATATTTTTTCAGCGCCGCTCTTACAACACCGGGACCCGATACGCCTACGTTGATGATGCAGTCGGGCTCGCCTACTCCGTGGAAAGCGCCCGCCATAAAGGGGTTATCCTCAACGGCATTGCAGAATACAACGAGCTTTGCTGCGCCGAAGCACTGCTGGTCAACGGTCTTTTCTGCGCACTCACGGACGATGCCGCCCATTATCTTGACAGCGTCCATATTGATGCCCGTCTTTGTAGAGCCGATATTTACCGAAGAGCACACATTCGAGGTCGAAGCCAGCGCCTCGGGGATAGATTCGATAAGGTTCATATCGCCTGCGGAGAAGCCCTTCTGCACAAGTGCGGAATATCCTCCGATAAGGTCAACGCCCACTGCTTTTGCTGCCTTTTCCATGGTGAGGGCGAACTTTACGGGGCTTTTTCCCGTTGCGGCGGATACTATTGCAATAGGAGTAACGGACAGTCTCTTGTTGATTATGGGGATACCGTATTCCTTTTCGATATCCTCAGCAGTGCGGGCGAGCTTTGCTGCGCAGCGGGTGATCTTCTCGTAGACCTTTTCGCAGGCGCGGTCGGTATCGCTGTCGATGCAGTCCAGCAGCGACACGCCCATGGTGATGGTACGAATATCAAGACAATCGTCCTGTATCATACGAATAGTTTCAAGTATATCGTAAACGTCTATCATAAATAATCCTTTCCCGTGAAAGCGGTCTTATATTCTGTGCATGGTATTGAAGATATCCTCGTGCATGGTGAGTATCTTCAGACCCTGCTCATCGCCGAGCTTTGAAAGAGTATCGGCAAGTGCGGCGAAATCCACCTTAAGGCGGGAAATATCAACGAGCATGATCATAGCGAACATATCCTGAAGCACGCTCTGAGTTACCTCGATAACGTTGGCATTGTTTTCGGCGCAGACAGTGCTGACCTTGGCAAGTATACCCACTGCGTCCTTGCCTATTACAGTTATAACAGCTCTCATAATTAACTCCATTCCGCCGCCGTGAACGCGGCACTGATGATAGCGGGAAGCGGATATCCCGCATATTGATTTATACTATTTCATTATACCATAATAAAGAAAAAATTATAATAGCATATTTCGACAAAACCGCCATTATGAACAAGGTGGTTTTTGTATGCTTTATCAGATTTATTTTTTTGATAAGATGTGCTATAATTATATGGCTGTGTTACAGCATATGGTTGATTTTTGAAATTTTTTCTGGTATAATGACATATAAGAAATATTGAGCCGGGGAATATCAGCGCGAAAAATCGGAAATTGTGAGGTAGTTGTCATATTATGAGTAACAATATTTTGCAGTTAGATGAAAAATCAGTAGATGAGTTTTGTCATTTGCGAATTGAGTTGTTTGAGGAATTAGGTGAGATCCATAAAGGCAGAGATATTACTGAACTAAAATCAGCAACAAAGCAATATTATATGTCGCATATAAACAAAGATCTATTATGTTGGGGGATATTTCAAGAAAGAAAACTCGCTTCAATAGGGTCATTATGCTTGTTTTCTCGTATTCCTTATGAAGAAAATTTAAGTGGATCAGAGGGATACATTTTAAACATATACACTTTGCCTCTTTATAGAAAGCGTGGATTTGCAAATCAAATTTTGGATATGATTATTGAGTACTCGAAGAAAAACCAAATAAATAGGTTATGGCTTAATAGCAGTGAGCAAGGTAAGAAACTATATGCACAACGAGGATTTATAAATAAAGAGAATGAAATGGAGTTGTTTTTATAACTGTAAATTCCCATTTATCGGAGAGTTTTTAATACATCTTGAAACGGAGGGATATTATGCCGATCACCGCAGTGATAATGCTATTTTTCGGAGGAGTGGTGCTGTACGACACCTACAAGCACAAAAAGGACAGGAAGCCTGTTGCAAGGCTGCTTATAACGCTGATCGGCATTTTTTCGATAGCCTACGGGCTTATCAACTGCATGCAGGTCTTTGGGCTGATATAAGATCCCCTCTCACAGCGAGAGGGGATTTTCTACACTATTTTTATAAGCCTTTTATAAGCCGATGCCGGGAAAGGCTGTCATTTGATTACAATTAATTACAAATTCATGTCAACTTTGAGATTTATTTTATCAAAATGTTCAAATCCGACGTGTAAATCTTTGAGAATTAAGCTTTTTCGTGGAAAATTTGCAGGATTTTAAAAAAATCTTGCAAAAATCTATTGACAATACGGATATTATATGATAGAATAAAGTAAAATCACCGCTATCCGAACGGAGGCTTTCAGGGAGAAGATAAAGAACCGTGAGGAATTATATTCATGTGGGATAAAAGGAGTAATGACTATGGATAACTACAGAAATCAGGCGCCGTTCGACAAGAACAGCTTCTATGACCCGAAATTTGAACACGAGAACTGCGGTATCGGCGCAGTCGTTAACATGAACGGAAAGGCGGATAATAAGGTCGTTGACAGCGCACTTAAGATCGTCGAGACCCTCGAACACAGAGCCGGCAAGGACGCTGAGGGCAAAACGGGCGACGGCGTTGGTATCCTCCTGCAGATATCCCATTCGTTCTTTTCAAAGGCTGCCCTTGACTGCGGCATAAATATCGGCGGCGAAAGAGAATACGGCATCGGCATGTTCTTCTTCCCCCAGTCCGCAGAACACCGTGAAAAGGCTATGAAGACCTTCGAGGACGTCCTCCGTGAGGAAAAGCTGGAATTTCTCGGCTGGAGAAAGGTCCCCGTTAACCCCGAGGTCCTCGGCTCCAAGGCTCTCGAAAGCATGCCCGAGATAATGCAGGCATTCATCGCTAAGCCCGAAAACTGCAATAAGGGCATCGACTTCGACCGCAAGCTCTACATCGCAAGAATGGTATTCGAAAAGCGGGAGAAGGAGACCTATGTGTGCTCCTGCTCCAGCCGTACTATCGTATATAAGGGAATGTTCCTCGTTTCCCAGCTCCGCAGATTCTACCGTGACCTTAACGGCACAGACTACGAATCCGCAGTGGGTATCGTTCACTCCCGATTCAGCACCAACACCAACCCCAGCTGGCAGCGCTCTCACCCCAACCGCATCATCGTACATAACGGCGAGATCAACACCATTACGGGAAATGTTGACAAAATGCTCAGCCGTGAAAACGTGCTGAAAAGCAAAAAGATCGGCGACAGAATGAAGGACATCGTTCCTATCCTCGACGTTACGGGCTCTGACTCCGCACGTCTTGACAATACTCTCGAATTTATGACCATGGCAGGCATGGAGCTGCCTCTGGCAGTTATCACACTTATCCCCGAGCCCTGGCAGTATCAGACTACCATGAGCCGCGAAAAACGCGCATTCTATCAGTATTACGCTACCATGATGGAGCCCTGGGACGGACCCGCCTCCATTATCTTCTCGGACGGTGACCTCGCCGGCGCAGTTCTCGACAGAAACGGTCTGCGTCCTTCACGCTACTACATCACCGACGACGGCACGGACAAGTATCTTATCCTTTCCTCCGAGGTGGGTGCTCTCGATATCCCCGAAGAGCATATCGTCAAGAAGGAGCGTCTCCACCCCGGAAAGATGCTGCTGGTGGACGTTGCCAAGGGCGAGCTCATCGACGACGAGACTATCAAGAACAAGTACAGCAAGCGCCAGCCCTACGGCGAATGGCTGGACCACAACCTCCATCCCCTGAGCGAATTCAAGATACCCAACAAGAAGCCCATGAGATACTCGGGCGAGGAGCTTGCACGTCTCCAGCATGCCTTCGGCTACACATATGAGGCTATCAGGAATACTATGATACCCATGGCGCTGAACGCCTCCGAGCCTACTGCGGCAATGGGCACAGATACCCCAATCCCTCCCCTTTCAAAGGAGAACCCGCCCCTGTTTGACTACTTCAAGCAGCTTTTCGCACAGGTAACGAATCCTCCCATAGATGCTATCCGTGAGTCGGTCATCACCGATACCACCGTTTATCTGGGTACCTCGGGCAATATCCTCGAAGAGGACGAGAAGAACTGTCTGGTGCTCCAGATAAGAAACCCTGTTCTGACAAACCTCGACCTTATGAAGATACGCATGGCAAATATCGACGGTCTGAAAACAGCCGATATCTCCATGCTCTACGATAAAAAGACTACCACGCTGCGTCAGGCAATAGAAAACCTCTACACTCAGGCGGACAAGGCGCATGATAATGGTGCTACTATCCTCGTGCTCTCCGACAGAGGCGTGGACAGAGATCATCTTGCTATCCCATCGCTGCTGGCAGTTGCAGCTCTTGAAAATTATCTCGTAAAGACAAGAAAGAATACCGCTATCTCAATAATCGTCGAGACCGCCGAGCCCTACGAGGTACATCACTTCGCAACTCTTCTCGGCTTCGGCGCAAGTGCGGTCAACCCTTATCTTGCAATGGATACGCTGTATCAGCTCACCGCCGACAGAGCTATCGACAAGGAATATACCGAGTCCCTTAACGCGTATGTCAAGGCTATCGTGGACGGCATCGTAAAGATAGCTTCCAAAATGGGTATCTCCACTATCCAGTCCTATCAGGGCTCCAAGATATTCGAGGCTCTCGGCATAAGCAAGGAGGTCTGCGACGAGTTCTTCCCCGACACAGTGAGCCGTGTGGGAGGAATCGACCTTGACGATATCAGCGAGCAGGTAATTGCCCGTCACGACGCAGCCTTTGACCCCTGCGACCTTACCGTCAACGACTCCATGGAGAGCATCGGCTCTCACAAGTCCAGAAGCGGCAAGGAGGAGCATCTCTACAATCCCGAAACGATACATCTGCTCCAGCAGTCGGCATGGACGGGCAGCTATGCACTGTTCAAGAAATATTCCGAATGCATCAACAACGATGAAAATAATATCACACTCAGAAGCACTCTCGACTTCAAATATGACCCCAACGGCGGTATCCCTATAGACGAGGTCGAAAGCGTTGAGAGCATCATGCACCGCTTCAAGACGGGCGCTATGTCCTACGGCTCCATTTCGCAGGAGGCTCACGAGTGCATGGCTATCGCTATGAACCGCATCGGCGGCAAGTCCAACAGCGGTGAGGGCGGCGAGGACCTTGAAAGAATAGTCACCGCAGGCTCCGACGAGGACAAGTGCTCCGCTATCAAGCAGGTGGCTTCGGGACGTTTCGGCGTAACGTCGAAATATCTCACATCTGCAAAGGAGATCCAGATAAAAATGGCACAGGGCGCAAAGCCCGGCGAGGGCGGACATCTTCCCGCAAAGAAGGTCTACCCGTGGGTTGCAAAGATCCGCTACTCGACCCCCGGCGTATCCCTGATCTCCCCGCCGCCGCACCATGACATCTACTCGATTGAGGATCTGGCGCAGCTGATCTATGACCTGAAGAACGCAAACCGGGGAGCCCGTATCTCCGTGAAGCTCGTCTCCGAGTCCGGCGTCGGCACGATCGCCTGCGGCGTTGCCAAGGCAGGTGCCCAGGTCATCCTGATCTCCGGCTTTGACGGCGGCA
>JBJFHQ010000333.1:0-7873 GCA_051893755.1 Oscillospiraceae bacterium | reverse complement strand
TTCATAATTTACTACTGATTATTGTAATATATTTTTCCTGAAAAGTCAATGAAAAACTTATAAACTATTGCTTTTTTTGCCGATATGCGTTACATTAAGGAAACACAAGTGAGTATCCAATTTCATTAAGTATACATTTTTGATATAGGTAAAAGTGCATGCTCTGTTTTCGTATGCTTTTTGAAGCAGTTACGTATTTTGGCAATGAATACAACTATACAAGCTTTGACAAGCCATATAAAATGTTTTATTAATTGATCTTGATTTACATATCAAAAAGCGCGAGTCCACAAAGGCTCACGCTTTTTTATCTTACTTCAAAAGCTCCGCGATATCCTCAAAAGGCTCAACGCTCCGCTTTAAAATGCCGTGAACATAAGCGATGAGTATGCCATAGTTCGTCATGGGAACGCCCTGTTCCTCCGCACAGGCAAGGCGATACCGCACCTCACGCTCATTAAGCATACACCCTCCGCAGTGCACGATAAGACTGTATCTGCCAAGCTTCTCGGGGAACTCCGTGCCCGAGGAAAACTCGTAGTTCAGCTTCTTTTTGGTATATCCGTTTATCCACGCAGGCAGCTTGACCGTGCCGATATCGCCGCACTGCCGATGATGAGTGCAACCCTCGGAGATAAGCACCGTATCGCCGTCGTTAAGCATATCCAGTCCCCGCACTCCCATGACGGTCTGCTTCAGTATGCCCTTATATCTTGCCATTAATATGGAAAATGAAGTCAGCGGGATATCCTGCGGCACGATCTTCGATACCATTCCGAACGCCTGACTGTCGGTAATGACGATATCGGGCTTTCTCCCCAGCTGCGATAATGTCTGTTCGAGCTCCGATTCCCGCATTACAACGGATACCGCTCCCGCATCGAGTATGTCCCGTATCGCCATCTGCTGTGGCAGGATAAGCCGTCCTTTAGGAGCTGCCTTGTCGATAGGCACCACCAGCCCCACCAGATCGCCGGGCTTTATAATATCCGCCACAAGACGAAGCTTCTCCCCCGCATGATCGTACTGCTTTGCGATAAGCTCACGCAGCTCCCGGATATTTATACCCTCCGCAGCGCTGACAGCGATCTCGTTTTCCGCAGTCGGGACGAAATCGGGGTATTCCTCGCATTTATTGTACACTATGATATAGGGTATATTTTTTTCCTTTATCCGCTGCAAAAGCGACTTATCCTCGGCGGAAAGCTCCCTATCCTCCGTAACAAGCAGAGCGATATCCGTCTTTGCCAGAACGCGGACGCTTGCCTTTACGCGCTGTTCTCCCAGCTCGCCCTCGTCGTCGATGCCGGGAGTATCAATAAACACAACGGGACCCAGCGGAAGCAGCTCCATGGTCTTATAAACGGGGTCTGTGGTAGTGCCCTTTATGTCGGAAACTATGGCAAGCTTCTGACCTGTCAGCGCATTGATTAGGCTGGATTTTCCTGCATTTCTTCTGCCGAAAATGCCGATGTGTACTCTGTCGGAAGTGGGTGTGGAATTAAGGCTCATTTTATTTCCCTCCATAATATTTAAGGGAGCCTGCAGGACCATATCCCTGCAAAGCTCCCTTGCTTTGCGCAATAGCTGTCAAAATCTAAAATCGCGGCTGCCCTCGGCTATCTCTTTGAGATTTTTTATGACTATTTCCCTCACCTTGGGACTTGGTATGTTGTCTATCTCCTTTTCGATGAGCTTGTCGCCTATCTCACGGGTGTGCTGCGAAGCGTAGTCCATGAGGAACTCCTTCAGCGTCATAAGAGCGTTCGGGTGACAGCAATTCTGTATCTGTCCGCTCTTGCAGAGGCTCATAAAACGGTCGCCCGTGCGGCCCTCGCGATAGCAGGCTGTGCAGAACGACGGGATATATCCCATATCCATGAGCCAGCATACCACCTCGTCCAGAGTGCGCTGGTCGGACACATCAAACTGTTCGGTATCGTGGGGGCGTTCCTCATCGGTATATCCGCCAACAGATGTTCTTGAAGCTCCGCTTATCTGCGACACGCCCAGACGTATCACCTTTTCACGAACAGCCTGACTTTCACGGGTGGAGATTATCATGCCCGTATAAGGCACAGCGATTCTGATAAGCGCGCATATTTTAGCAAATATCTCATCGGAAATGCCGTTGTCAAACTGGCTCGGGTCGATATCATCGGCACGCTTTACACGAGGCACGCTTATTGTATGAGGACCAACTCCGTGAACGGCTTCCAGATGCTCGGCATGCATGAGCAGTCCTGCAAATTCATAGCGGTACAGTTCCAGTCCGAACAGCACGCCCAGTCCCACATCGTCTATGCCGCCCTCCATAGCCCTGTCCATTGCCTCGGTATGATAATTATAATCATGCTTGGGTCCTGTGGGGTGAAGCTTCAGATAGCTTTCCTTGTGATATGTTTCCTGAAAGAGGATATATGTACCGATGCCCGCGTCCTTGAGCTTACGATAATTCTCCACGGTAGTTGCGGCGATATTGACATTAACTCGGCGGATAGCTCCGTTTTTGTGCTTTATGGAATAGATAGTGTTGATGCAGTCGAGGATATACTCGATAGGATTGTTGACAGGGTCCTCTCCTGCTTCGATGGCAAGGCGCTTATGTCCCATATCCTGCAGAGCGATGACCTCTTTTGCGACTTCCTCCTGAGTGAGCTTCTTTCTTGCGATGTGCTTGTTCTTCATGTGGTACGGACAGTAAAGACAGCCGTTCACGCAGTAATTTGACAGATACAACGGCGCAAACATGACGATACGATTACCGTAAAATGCCTTTTTTATCTCCTCGGCGAGGTCGTACATCTGCTGTACCTTTTCGGGGATATCGCATGCCAGCAGCACTGAGGCTTCACGGTGTGTAAGTCCCGTGCAGAAGGTCCCCTTTTCGGTCCTGCGTGGTCTTGCCTTTTCAAGGATACTGTCGATAAGCTCGATATTGTCCTTGTTGGCGTCGGCATAGGCAAGAGTTTCCCTTATCTCGCCGTCGTCGATAAATTCATCTGCGCAAAGTGATCTTGGATCGTACATTTTAACTTCTCCCTCTCTATGATTTAGTGAATAGTGAAAAGTGAATAATGAATAGTGAATAGTTTTTAGTGGTTGTTTTCGGTTCTCTTTTCACTTAAAAATAAAACTCTTCACTCTTCACTACTTAACATAATCTCCCCGTGACACCACGATACGGCACCCTATCCCGTTCATGCGGCGTTCAAGGCAGCCTCGGCATTCCGCCGCTTCATCTCCGGTACATATCTTGTTGTCGTAGAGCAGATATTTCTTCCGCACGTCTCTCGGAGACAGATTAGGCATCACAACATTCGCTCCTGCCAGTATCCCCCGTTCTCTTCCGTCGGGAGCGATAGTCCCCAGCGCAGTTGTGGCGGGGATAAGCGCATGGGGCAGCATTAGCCGCGTAAGTGCGACCATAAACAGCGTAAGCTCCAATGTGCCCGCCTTCTCCGCAGCAAAGGGCGTATCATGGTGAGGAATGAACGGACCTATCCCCACCATATGCGGGTCCAGCTCCTTCAGAAACAGCATATCCTCCGCAAGAGTCTGTGCCGTCTGATATGGCGAACCCACCATAAAACCGCTCCCCGTCTGATAGCCTATGTCCTTCAGGTCGTACAGACACCGCTTTCTGTTTTCAAGGGACAGCTCCTTCGGGTGCAGCTTTGCATAATGAGCATTATCCGCAGTTTCATGCCGCAGCAGATACCTGTCCGCTCCCGCATTATAGTATGCCTGATAGCTCTCACGGGGCTTCTCTCCGATAGATAGCGTAACTGCGCAGTCGGGATATTTTTCCTTTATCTCCGATACGATGCGGCATATATCATCATCGCTGTAAAAGCCGTCCTCCCCGCCCTGTAATACAAAGGTGCGAAATCCCAGACTGTGACCGGTTTCACAGCAGTCCAGTATCTGTTCCTCAGTAAGGCGATATCGTTCGGCATTTTTATTGCTTCGCCGTATGCCGCAGTAGAGGCAGTCGTTTTTACAGTAATTGGTGAACTCGATAAGTCCCCGCACATAGATATCATCGCCGTATATCCTTTTGCGCACGGCATTTGCTTTTTTGCAGATATAGTCAAGGTCCTCCGCCGTATAGGACGATATCAGCTTTGAAAGCTCTGCGGCGGAAATATCCTCTCCCCGTTCGATACGGTCGATAAGCGCTGAATTATTATCCATAATACACCTTAAACCTTTGAATATATGGTCTTTGTCTGCACACCGCTGAGCATGCCCAGCTTACCCGAAAGTGCGCTGATAACATCGTTCGGCGCGTCCATTGCAATGCTGATAACAGACACCTTTTTCTTTTCATAGGGCACGCCCATGCGTCCGATGATATACTTGCTGTAGCTGTGCAGCAGCGCGTTAAGCTGCTCCACAGACTGCGGATCTTCCACAACTATTCCTATCAAAGCAACTCTTGTCTCCATTATTCCCTCCAAAACAAAAAACGCCCGTTCCTGACGAACGAGCGAAAAAAGCATAGTTCTCCCCCAAAACATGGTAAGAGCAGTATCTTTCTCCTCGGGACAGGACAAACCTTTTCCCTTCGGCGTCAGAGATCATATGATGCCGTTTGCTCGCGGGCGGACCCTTGAGGTCACGGTTTTATTACTTGTTTACATTTTAACAGATTTTTTCGCAGATGTCAATAGTTTTGTCAATTTTGCCCGCATTTTTTCCGTTACACATTGATCTATAGCATTTTTTTACGTTTAAAAAATACCACACATATTATCACTACCGCAATGCTCAGCAGAATTATCCAAGGGTATCCGCTTTCAAGCTCGGGCATATTTTCAAAATTCATACCGTACCAGCCTGTTATCAGGGTAAGCGGAAAAAATATCGTGGATATTGCCGTCAGAAATGCCATATTGCTGTTCTGCTTTGCGTCTATCTGCGACTGATACGCGTCCCGCACCTGCTGTGCGTATTCAAGCAGGTATGCTGTCCGACCCATAAGCCTGTCTGCACGGTCGAATATGGTCCCGAAATATTTTCTCTGCTTTCTGTCAAACAGGTCGTTCTCGTCCTGTTCAAGCTCCTTGCCCATATCACGCAGCTCGTCGTAATAGCTTCGCAGAACAAGCAGCTCTCTTCTTATCGGATCGATCCGTTCGGAAAACCCTTCAGTTCTGCCTTCGGATACCTTCTCCTCAAGCTCCATTATTTTCTGCTCATGCTGTATCAGCAGCTCGGTATCACGCTGCATGAGCTGTGAAAAATAACTGCACACCACGCGCTGAACAGTCATACGCTGATTTGCGGCTCCGCCCTGTATCCGACGGAAAATATTCCTTGAAAAATTAAAATCATCGACGATAACAACGCTCCGACGGCTGATAAACAGCATTATCTTATACCTGCTCCCCGCAACATCCAACAGCTTTGGAATACAAAGCGTTCCCAGAAGAAAATCGCTCTGTGTCTCGATTTTGGAGAATGCGATGCTGTCCAGAGAAAGCTCGCCCTCATACTCTATTCCCGACAATTTCAGCGCATCCGCAGCCTCAGACGACGACGTGAGTATCACCACAGGAACGTCCTCCGTCTCCTGCTGCTCCGCTTCGGGAAAAAGCTCCGACTTATATATTATCATTCATTTCACGCCGAGCATTTCCGCATTCTGTGCCTGTTCGTATGCCATATCATAGAAATGCTCCTGACTGTTCACCTTTTCATCGTCATTTTCCACACGGACATAATTTCCTTCGCAGTTAAGCTCCCTTGCCTGAACGTTGTCCGACATGATCCTGTCAAACATATAAACGATCTGCTCTCTGATACGCTCATCATAAACGGGAGCTGCCACTTCGACTCTGCGGAGAGTGTTTCTTGTCATAAGATCTGCCGAAGCAATATATATCTTTGCCCCTTCTCCCCTGCCGAAAATATAGATCCTCGAATGTTCAAGGAAACGTCCCACAACGCTTATGACCCGAATATTTTCCGTTTTGCCGGGGACTCCCGGGATAAGACAGCATATCCCTCTGACTGCAAGCTCGATCTTCACACCTGCCTTTGATGCCTTGATGAACTCGTCGATTATGGTCTTATCGGTAAGTGAATTTATCTTCACGCCGATATAGGCTTCCTCGCCCTTTTCGGCGAGGGCTATCTGCTCGTCTATCATCTCGATGACCCTGTTCTGAAGACAGTTAGGCGCAACAAGAAGTGCTTCGGAGCTTTTCACTGTGGTATCCGATGCAAGAGCATTGAAAACATCGTTTGCATTCCTGCCGATAACACTGTCTGCGGTCATAAGGGACAGATCGGTATAGATACGGGCAGTCTTTTCGTTATAATTTCCCGTGCCTATCTGAGTGTAATACTCGGGATTTCCGTTAATATTCTTCGTGATAAGACAGAGCTTTGAATGTACCTTGAAGCCGTTCAGACCGTATATCACCGTACAGCCCGCCGCTTCAAGACGACGCGACCATTCTATGTTGTTTTCCTCGTCAAATCTTGCTTTCAGCTCAACGAGCACAAGCACGTCCTTGCCGTTTTCGGCAGCTTCGATAAGTGCATTTACGACCTCGCTGTTTTTGGCAACTCTGTACAGAGTCATTTTTATTGATACAACATCTTTATCGGCTGCGGCTTCATGAAGCATATTCAGAAACGGCTTTATGCTGTCAAAGGGATAGGCAAGGAATTTGTCTCCTTCCTTTATCTGGTCGAGAACAGGTCTGCCATCAACAAACTGTGCCGATCTCTGGGGTATCCTCTTGGGATAGAAAAGCTCTGACTTCTGACGGAGATGATCCTGCAGCTCAAACACAAACGAAAGATCAAGGGGAGAAATATTCCGGAAAACATACTTCCGCTCAATATCCATATATCTGCACAGCTTGTTCACTATCTCGTCGTCAAGCTCGCGGGAAAGCTCCAGACGAACGGGAGAAAGCCTTTTTCTCTGTCTGATGATATCCTCCATGAACTCACGGTAATCGAGGTCCTCGTCATAAAGTGCGTCCGCGTCGATATCGGCGTTTCTTGTCACCCTCAGCAGCGATTTTGATTTTACGGTATATTCTCTGAAAACCTGCGGGACAAAATGAAGTATAAGCTCCTCGGAAAGAATATATGTACCGCTCCCCTTGCCCACTTCGATAAGTCTCGGGATAACTCCGCTGCCGCAGGGTATTATGCCTATTTTTTTCTTGCCGCTTTTCTTTTCAAGAACTGCAGCCGCATAAATATCCTTGTTCTTCAGAAACGGGAAGGGCTGCCTTTCTCCCACGATAACAGGCGAAAGAAAGGGTGCTATTTCAGAATTGAAATACTCCTCAAGATGTTCGTTTTCCTTTTTGCCTATGTTTCTGAAATTTACTATCCTGACATTATGCTCCTCAAGTCTGCCCATAAGCCTGCCGTAAACGACATCCTTCCGCTCATTGAGGGAATGAACTCTTTCAAGCACAGCGTCAAGCTGTTCTTCTGCGGTCATGTCCGTTTTGTTTTCGCGGATATTCTTATCAAGAAGCATCTGGTCGATAAGGGAGCCTACACGTACCATGAAAAATTCGTCGAGATTGCTCTGATAGATCGACACAAAGGAAAGCCTTTCGCAAAGAGGATTTTTCTCACTTTCCGCTTCTTCGAGGACCCTCTCGTTGAATTTCAGCCAGGATATCTCCCTGTTCATATAGACCTGTTTTTCGCAGACTGCCGTTTTGCTCATTTCAAATCGCTCCATTTCTCCGCATTTTATTATACTATTATATTTTACATCCTCCTTGTAAAATCCAAAACCGCGGATATGTAAAATCTGTGTAAAGCCACGGTTTGATATTAGAACCTGTCCACATAGGCGTATACGCACGTCTTTTCGGCAAATTTTGCC
>JBJFHQ010000332.1:0-7874 GCA_051893755.1 Oscillospiraceae bacterium | reverse complement strand
ACACAGTGGCAGTTCCTGACCGTGCAAGACCGTGAATGCCCTCATTCCACCAGTTATAGGAAGGTATCCCCAGCCGTTCGATTGCGGGAGCATTGTACTGCAGCTGACCAGCAGCCTCCTCGATCGTCATTTTGCCTACAATTTCTTCTGCTTTTTTATTGATATCCATAATAATTCTCCCAAAAATGTAAGCGGATAAGGCACCATGAAAAACAATACCTTATCCGCTTCCGATCCGATTTGAAAAACCACAGCCGTCCTTATGCTGTTGCGTCAAACATATAGCCGTTATCTCCGGGGAATGTCTGAGGCATGGAATTAAACAGAGTTTCCGCAGCGGAAGCCTGAGTATCCATTGCTTTTTTAAGGAGCGATGTGTTCACCTGAGTCTGGATCTGAGAATTTGACATACTCATCGCCAGATTGGCAATAGAATCCATCATTTCCATAATCAAACCATCCTTTCCTGCAAACGGTATTTGCAAATCGTATATACATTATGTATATAATATATATCGGCTCATCACTTCAGATCTTTAAGCAGATCTTCAAATTCAGCCATATTCTGAAGATTTTCCTCAACGACCTTTCTGGTCTCCTTAACGCACTCGTCGATCTTCTTAGTGGAGTCTGTAATAGACTTCATAGTGACCTCGATCTTGTCGGCGGAAACGGTGGAAGTCTCTGCAAGACCTCTTACCTCCTGAGCGATAACGCCGAAGCCCTTTCCGCTCTCCTTGGCACGTGAAGCCTCGATAGATGCGTTAAAGCCGAGGATACGTGTATTCATAGCGATATCCTTGATGACCTTGATAGTATCTCTTGTAGCGTTGACCTCGGAAGCCGAAGAAGCGGCAGCAGTTTCAAGCTCCTCGAACTTTGCATCCAGCTTGCGCATATTTTCGATGCTCTGCTGAACAACTCCCGCAGTCTCGGAAAGCTTGCGCTTAAGCTCTAAATTACCGCTTGAAAGGTCTATATTGCTCTGCTTAGCCACATATGCGGCATAAGCTGCGCTTGACAAAGTCTTGGCGATAGTGTACAGGAAGGAAGCCGCAGCGTCGATGCGCTCCTTGGGAAGAACAGGCACCTTTCTGACTGCGCGCACATAGCTTTCGGGGTCGATGCCCAGCTCCTTTGCGATCTTGCGGAACTCGTTCTCATCGGGCTTTTCAGACAGGACCTGTCCGCCGATAAAGGAGCCTATCATCTCTCCGTTGAGCATAATGGGAGCAGCAAAGTCATACAGACCGCCATGGCAGCGATAAGCAACAGCCTTTCCCATACGGAGAGCCTGTTTTCCGCCGTCAGCGTCGCACTGCTCGCATCTGTGGCAGCCGGTGGGAGATTTTCTCGTAAGATTCATGCAGAAATCGGTAAAGTTGCTTCCCTTTGTGACAGCATTACCCTTTTCGTCTGTAGTAAGAGCCGCCATTCCCGTTGTGGCAGCGAATCCGTCCTGAATTTCCTGTAAGGTTTTAACATCGATAAGATCGGTAAGTTTAATATTCAAAGCTATAACCTCCGAAAAATTTATTTTATGGCGATATTTTCCGCCAATATATTACTTTCTTTAATTTTACTATATTTTAATCTGTTTGTCAACAAAATTTTCTGCATCGGCATCTTTTTTGTTTATTATGACGAAGTGATTGGTCATTAAGTATACAAATTGTCTATTGACAAAGAAAAAAGTGTGATATTGTTTATTTTACTATTGTTTTTCGGAGAGAAATCTGATATAATGGTATATATGATTTTTTGCTGAAACCAGCTTAGGAGTGATATAATATGTCAATAGCAGTGATCAGCGGCGCAGTTGAGCTCGGACTGATATTTGCGATACTTGCAATGGGAATATACATTTCCTTCCGTATCCTCGATACTCCCGACCTGACCGTTGACGGCACCTTTACTCTCGGAGTGGCGGTGTCCTCCATATTCACCGTAAACGGTCACCCGTTTATCGGGATAATACTTTCGTTCTTCGCAGGCTTTCTTGCGGGAGCCACAACGGGACTTCTTCACACAAAAATGAAGATACAGCCCATTCTTTCGGGAATACTGGTAATGACCGCGCTGTATTCCATAAACATGCACGTAATGGGAAAAAAGCCGAACATCTCACTTTTCGATACAGATACTATTTTTACGGGTATCCGCTCGGGACTTAACAAAAATGCGGCGAATCTCATCGTCTGCGGGATGATCGCGCTGATAGTGTTCGGGCTTTTGTACCTGTTCCTGAACACCCAGCTGGGAATGTCCCTGCGGGCAACGGGCGATAACGAGGCAATGGTAAGGGCATCGTCTATCGACTCGGACAAGATGAAGATACTCGGTCTCGGCACAGCAAACGCTCTCGTTGCGCTGTCGGGAGCTGTATATGCACAGTATTCGGGCTTCGGCGACGCCAACGGCGGAATCGGAATGCTGGTCATCGGACTGGCTTCAATAATCATCGGCGAGCTTATCTTCGGCAGAAGGTCGGTGCTCCGCGGAATGCTGTCCGCAGTGGTGGGCGCTGTACTGTACCGCTTCGTGCTGACTATCGCACTGAAGCTGGGCATGGAATCCATCGACCTGAAGCTTTTCTCGGCGCTTATAGTAACAGCGGCGACGGCTATCCCCGCTATAAAGCATTACACCGAAAAAAGAAAAGCGCTCAGATGCGCCGAATAGCTTCACCCCACAAAATTCAGAGAGGATGGCGTAAATATGGAAATGCTCAAGATCGAACACGCTTCGATCACCTTCAATAAAAATACCGTCAACGAGAGAAAGGCTCTCCGCGACTTTTCGTACACTATCGACAGCGGAGATTTCGTTACCGTCATCGGCTCCAACGGCGCGGGAAAATCCACGCTGATGAACGCAATAAGCGGCAGCTACTCCCTCGACAGAGGACGTATCTTCCTTGACGGCAAGGATATTACTCCCCTAAAGGAATATCAGCGTGCCCGCATGATAGGACGGCTCTTTCAGGACCCTCTCCGCGGCACCGCTCCCTCCATGACCATTGAGGAAAACCTCGGTCTTGCCTACTCCAGAGGAAAAAAACGGAGCCTCAGCATAGGCATAAACAAAAAGGACGTGGAGCTTTTCAGAGAGCGGCTCGCAGAGCTTGACCTGGGTCTTGAGGACAGAATGAAAACTCCCGTGGGACTGCTTTCGGGCGGTCAGCGTCAGGCGATAACTCTGCTCATGGCGACTATCGTAACGCCGAAGCTGCTTCTGCTGGACGAGCACACTGCCGCTCTCGACCCCAAGACCGCCGAAAAGGTCATGGAGATCACCGACAAGATCGTAAAGGACAATAACATCACCACTCTGATGATAACCCACAACATAGACAATGCTCTCCATTACGGCAACAAGACTATTCTGTTAAGTCAGGGCAGCCTGATGCTGTCACTGTCGGGCAAGGAACGGGAGGAAATGACCCTCGACAAGCTTCTGTCCCTCTACAGCAGCAACAACGAGACTCTCTCGGACAGCATGATACTTGAACAATAAAAAATGCAGCGGAGTTATGTTATCCGCTGCATTTTTTAATTATTGGTCATTATCCGGCTCAATTCCTTTTCCACATTATCTTTCACATCGTAAGACGGGCTGAACAGGGAATCATATCGGAAAAGTGCCGTGCCGCAGCTGTTGTCTGCGGCTATTTTCATTTCCTTTGAGATGATGTCGGTATTGTCCTTCCATTCGTTTCTGCCCGAGCCTGCATATGCGTCCTCGGTGCCCGATTTGTACGCGCCTATCCCCGCTACGAGGGACACGCTCTCACAGCACATCTCCTTCCATTCCAGCAGCGTTTCCTCGAAGGGGCTGCTGTCATGCTCCAAGCCGTAGTATATCTGCGGGCAGATGTAATCGCAGCAGTCCCCGCTGCCGCAGAACAGATACACGTCCGCAAACAGCCGCGAATGATCCGCCTCGGCATTTCCCGACGGCGATATCCCGAACACCGCCGAAGAGTTCGCCCGATGAACGGCGGAGTATATGTCCCTCACCATCTGCGTTACGGCATTTCGGCGAAATTCCTCCTGCGAGACATTTTCTCCCGATTCGCTGTAGCTTTTCTCGTCCCAGCTCATATCCGCAGTAGGATAGAAATAATCATCTATCTGTATGCCGTCCACATCGTACTTTTCCAGTATCTCCGTCACTCCCGCGCATATCAGCTCACGGACTGCCTCCTTTGAGGGGTCAAGGTACATTCTGCCGTCGTATTCGTACATGTTCTCGCCGCTGTCGAACCACTGCCTGATAGTATAGGACGACGACAGCTCGGACATCTGCTCACAGGTCATCAGCCGCATGGGATTTATCCACCCGTGAACAGAAAGTCCGCGGCTGTGGGCTTCCTCCACCATTATCTCAAGAGGGTCATAGCTGCCCGTAAGACAGCTGCCCTTTGGGAAAATATCCGACTCGTAGTAAGCATCGCCGAAGGGCCGCAGCTGCACATACACCGTGTTAACGCCCACAGACAGCATATTGTCAAAGGCCTCGCGGACATACTCGGTAAACTCCTCCTCGGAGCGTTCCTTCATTATCCGCTCGTACTCCAGATAAGAAAACCACATCCCGCACTGAACAGGATAATTCAGCGCATAATATGACACCGATGAGGATATGACCGCCTGCGAGGGCTCGGTCACGGGCAGGCTTTCCTCGACTATGAGGTTACCGCCCTCCGAGGACAGCAGATTTTTCGCAGTGACCGTCTCTCCGACGGGGCTGTCCGCAGCGGAGTACGGCTCGGTGCCGCTGACCTCCGACAGCTCCCCCGCAGGCGCAGTGCCGCTGATAACAGGCTCGGATGCCTGCGCAGTCTGATAAACAGCTTCGCTTTCTTCGGACATAACGGTGGTTTCCGAGGATAACTCTGTCTCGGAATATTCTTTTCTGAACACTGTTTCAAGCTCGGGCAGCGTTTCCTCACCGCAGCCCGAAAGCAGCAGTCCTGCTGCAGACAAAATGCAGATGATCGGCTTTCTTTTCATGATCTTCTCCTGCTTATATGCCGTGATTCTTGTTTCCTACTCAATCAGTATATACTTTTATCGGAAAGCTGTCAAGCGAAAAAAAGAAATCTCTGTCGGCAGCTCTGCGACATTATCCGACGAAATAAGCCCCTTTCAAATGTTAACATTCTGTAAAAAATGCACGTATTTCTGAAAAATTTGCAACACCGATTTATTCAAATGCAAAGAAAATTAACAGACTCGCAAGAAATAGTAAAATTTTGCTTGAAAATTCCCGATGAAAATGTTATAATATTAACATATGAATAAATCTGAGATACTTTGACTTTTTTATCAACATATAAGGAACTGAAAGGCATCAATATGGGAAATTTTTTCAAAAAAATCAAAACCGACTTTTCAGCTAAGCTTACCGCCGTACTTATCATTTTCAGTATCCTGATACTGCTGCTTTTCGCAGGAGTCAGATACTTTATGAATAAGGTATCGGCAGATCATCTGGTCAACTCATATACCGAAACAGGTCTTGAAAACGCATCGATAATCGCGGAAAACTTCATATCATCGAGGATCGCCGACGCCCGCAGCATTTCCGAGGACGAGATCGTCAGAAGCTGGATAGGCGGCAGCGGGGACGAATCCTGCGATACGCTCCTTACCACCCTGTGCAGGAGCATTGCCTCGGGAAACGGCATCGACAGAGTATGGCTTATCCGCGAAAGCGACGGTCAGTATATATCCTCCGACAGCTCAGGCTGTCTCCGGCTTAACGCTCAGAGCTGGCACGAAAGCTTTCTCGTGGACAGCGGCGACGCTCATCTGATAATACTCAGCAACGGCGTGGGCAATACCGGAAAATCCGCAGCCGTTATCGCATCTGTCAAGGAAAACGACCGCCTGCTGGGTTTCGTTATCGAGGAAATGTCCTTTGATGCGGTCATGAACTATTTCAGCAGTTTTTCCTCTTCAACGGTATACAGCATAATAATCACAGATGAAAACGGCAGTGTGGTCTGCTCTCCCTACGACGAAAAAACCGCTCTTAGTATCCTCGGCGACACCGAGAATTACTGCGTCAAGCTCTGCATCGAAAAAAACACAGGCTGGAAGATATACGCCGCATCGGAATACAGCTCCATGAAGGCTTTCAGAGAAAAGAGCTTCGGCGAGGAAATGACCCTTCTCGTTGGACTTCTGGTGATAATGATAATCGTTATCCTCAATGTTGTCCGCCATGAGTGCCGCAGCATACCTCAGATATCACGGTCTATCGCCGAGATATCCGCGGGAAACTACAACTTCCGCATAAATGCTCCCTCCGACAATGAGATCGGTCTTATCGCAAAATCGGTTGACGATCTCGCCGAGGAGCTCCAGCGGAAAAACGCTATAATCGACGAATATGTGAACCTCGATACTCTAACCGGAGTGAAAAACCGCGTGAAGCTTTACGAGGCAATTGACGACTATATCATCAGCCGCGACAGCGAGCGTCCCCGTTTTGCTATCGTATTCATTGACATCGACAATTTCAGGTGGATAAACGAGACCCTCGGTCATAAATACGGCGATATGGTCCTTAAGGAGTTTGCTTCGAGACTTCAAACCGTTTTCGGAAGAGTTTACCGCTTCAGTTCGGATATGTTCGTTATCCTCCGTGAGGTGAACGAAAGCACCGATGAGCTTGAAAGCAAGATCGCCGAGCTCAACGCTCTTCTGGAGGACCCTGTTTCCGCTCTTGTATCACAGCTTTATATCCGCTGCTCCGAGGGCGCGGCTATCTACCCCGAGGACGGACAGACTCCCTCAGGACTGCTCAGAAGCGCCGAGATCGCACTTTCCCGTTCAAAGGAAAGAGGCAAGAACCGACTGAGCTACTACAGCCGCAATCTCCATAAGAAAATAACCAATAAGGCAGCTATCTCTCAGCTGCTGACCCATGCTCTGGACAACAGCGAGCTTTATCTGAACTATCAGCCTATCATCTCCACTACCGACAGAAGCATCCACGGCTTTGAGGTCCTCCTCCGCTGGGAATCCGAGGATCTGGGCTTCGTTCCGCCCTCCGAGTTTGTGGAGATCGCCGAGGAAACAGGCGAGATAGTCAAGATCGGCATGTGGATATTTGAAACTGGCTGCCGCTTCTTAAAGCAGATAAACGAGTACAATAAGGACATAATCATGTCTATCAACGTTTCTCCCGTTCAGCTGAAAAGCAGGGACTTTATGGAAAATATCCGCCGTGTGCTCCATGTGACAAACGTCAACCCCGGAAACGTTCAGATAGAAATAACCGAGACCTCGCTGGTGGACTTCGCCGACAAGAGCACGAGCTATATCAATGAAATGCACGAGCTTGGCTTCGGCATCGCACTGGACGACTTCGGCACGGGCTATTCGTCGCTGAACTATCTGAAAAGCTTCCCCATTTCCTGCCTGAAGGTGGACAAGTCCTTCGTTGACAACATCGCCGGCAACGGAGCCGATTACAAGATCACCGACAGCATTATCGACCTTGTTCATTCCATGAACATCAGGACCGTGGCGGAAGGCGTGGAAACACTGGCACAGTATAACTCCATAGTCAAGCTGAAATGCGACTACATTCAGGGCTTCCTGATGAGCAAGCCCATGGACGAGGCTTCAGCGCTGGAATTTGTAAAAATGTACGACACCATGTACAAGCCCGACAACACAAAGCTTATCATCACCGAAAAGAAGCTTGCGGAGGAAAGAAAAAAACGTGATCCCGACGCAGTCCACAATTGATTAAATAAACGCCGTCGGCTGTGAGATAGTCTCATTCAGCCGACGGCGTTTTTTATCAGAACCTGTCCACATAGGATATGCGTGCGGATTTTCGAGCATAATTTTGTT